>JAGRJP010000074.1 GCA_020442665.1 Lysobacterales bacterium | reverse complement strand
AAATGTTTCAGTTTACAAAGCAAAATAAGTATAGTGAGTCCAATAAATTGTGAAACCAATGTCAAAACTGAGAACTTATGAAGAAAATCAAAGCTGTTTTCAAAAAAACTTAAAGAGTAAATTACAACCACAATCTGAATCATGATAACAGAGATGAAAATCCTCAAATTATCACAGTAGTTCGTTAGCCAGGCTCTTGTTTTAACAGGTTTTTGTTGCACTTTTGCTCTATTAAATTATTTAAAATCAGTTGATTTTCACCATATTATGCTCAAAAACTGTGCTAATATTAACTTTTTCGCAAATTTGTCATTGAAAATCACTCTAAAAAGGTTAACATAACTGCGTGATGATAAAGAAAATTCAGAAAATCAGATTGTTTTCATTAGGGCTTGTGTTGTTGTTTTCAATGGCAGAAATACAGGCTGCTGAGACGACGTGTCCATCTGAAAATCTGATTTCTACTAAAACTTCCAAAAAAATGGACACCGCACAAAACGAAGAAAGCGAAAAAAAAGCAACACCCAAATCTAACGATTCAGGTACTTTCAAAATGTTGAAGTTGCTTATTCCTCAAACTTTGAGATAAACAGTTCCAACCATTCTTTGTATAATTTCAATGCAATAAATGATAAAGTCTTTACAGGATTTTTTATACTCTCATATTCCATTAACCAAAGAGATGAGGCTGGAATTAGTATCATTTAACGAATCCACTTTAACAGCGAAAGCTCCTTTATTGCCTAATATCAACGACAAGGGTAGTGCTTTTGGCGGCAGTTCTTCCGCTTTGATGATAATTTCTGCTTGGTCATTGATTAAACTTTGTTGCGATACTCATCAGATAAATGCTGATATCGTCATTCATGAGAATCACACTCAATGGCAAAAACCACTTTATGATGACTTATTCTTAGAAGCCAACTTTACAGAAAAATATAATTTCAAAGCTGTGAAGCATAGAATCGAGAAAAACAAACATTTTCGCGTTCAATGTGAGATTAAATTAGTTGATGTGGATGCAAACATTTATAGTACAATGACTGCATATTATGTCATTATCCCAAAGAAAGAGGAGTCGCTGTGAAAAAAACAATCATCCAATTTTTGATACTTCTGCTTATTTTATCTTCTTGTGGCAGCGAATCAAAAAAGAAAAGAGGACTAGACAGCACTCTATTCAAATACGCAGCCGTCATTCGCTGGTCCAATTTTGACGCTGCTGTCGGGTTTTTAAAACCCGGGGATAAAAACATATTGCCATCCGGTTTCGACTTAGAACGACTCAAGCAATTTAAAGTCAGCAGCTATCAGGAATCACCAATCACCCCGGGACACAAAGAGAATGTCATTCATCAAGCTGTTGAAATCCAGCTTTATAATATTCACAACAATAAAACCCGAACGATTATTGATAATCAAATCTGGGAATTTGATACCGAGCATGAAATCTGGTTTCTGACATCGGGTATTCCAAAATTATAAAATGGATACGATTTTTATCAGAGGTTATAAGATTGATGCCATTATCGGAATTTATTCTCATGAGAAAAAAAACAAGCAGCCTTTAATCTTCAACATCGAAATTTCCTACGATACTACTCAGGCATGTGACTCAGACAGCATAGAGCATACGGTAGATTATCATCAAATTTGCAATGAAATTTATGACTACGTCAGTCAGTCTTCTTTCAATCTTATTGAAGCACTTGCAAATAAAGTCGCACAAATGATTCTCGCACACACAATAGTTAAAGAGGTTGTCATAGAAATCCTCAAACCTAATGCACTTGAGAATGCCGATACTGCTGGTATTAAGATAGCCAGAAAGCAAAACTCAAGATATTAAAACCACTCACAAACCAAATTGTAATTCAATCAAAATAAATAGCTCAGTTTTTTCATTTTTAATTGAGAATGATTATCATTTAGATTAACATACGGTTTTTCCAAATCAAACAGAAAAACAAAAATGAAAAAATTACTGATAGCTTTAGCACTAACAAGCCCTGTTCTACATGCTGAAGAAGCCCCAAACTTAGAACAAATGTGGCAAATTATTCAACAACAGCAAGCTGAAATTGCTGCATTGAAAGCCGAAATTGCTGAAAACAAAAAATCCGTTGAACAGCAAAATGATATATCTAACCAGCAAGCCGATGCCATTGACACGATTGCAGAAAGGGTGGAATCAAGCTCTGATTCCAAACAAAGCAAATACAAATTCGGCGGGTATGGTGAGTTGCATTATAATAATACGGATAAAGGCAACAATATTGACCTGCACCGTTTTGTTCTTTTTAACGGATATCAATTCAACGATAAAACATCTTTTTATTCGGAGTTCGAGGTCGAACATGCACTCAGTGGAGATGGCAAGCCTGGCGAAGTAGAGATTGAGCAAGCATTTATTGAACATCGTATCAGCGATTCCTCTAAATTTGTTGCCGGTGTGACATTATTACCTGTTGGTATTCTCAATGAAACTCATGAGCCGGATACATTTTATGGTGTGGAAAGAAACAATGTTGAAAAAAACATCATCCCGGCAACCTGGTGGTCTGCGGGCTTGGGTTTCAGCCAGGAAGTTAACTCACAATTTGGTTATGATCTGTTTATTGGCGATGGTTTGAATGTGCCGGTTGATGGTTCCAGTGCATTTCTGATTCGTTCCGGGCGCCAGAAAGTTGCAGAAGCGAAAGCCAATGATGGTGCTGTTACTTTAAGAGTCAGATACAACCCGAATAACAACCTACAAATCAATGCCAGTTATCAATACCAGCAAGATATCACTCAAGGTCAATTAGGTGTTGATGCTTCTTTATTTGAAGTCAATGCCCGTTATCAACAAGGTCCGTTCACACTTAAAGCATTGTTTGCGAATTGGAGTTTAAATGATAAAGTTACGGATATATTTGCCAGCAGAGAAAAACAAAAAGGTTATTTTATCGAACCCTCTTATCGCTTCGGAAATGATAATCAATTTGGGCTTTTCACCAGATATTCTTACTGGGATAATAATGCCGGAGATGATAATTCCAGTGATGCCGTTAAACAAACTGATTTCGGCATGAACTATTGGCTGAGTCCGACGGTTGTCTTTAAAGCTGATTATCAAAATCAATCCGGTGCATCCGATGATGATGGTTTTAACTTAGGTGTTGGTTATTCCTTTTAAAAAGTATGAATCACAAAAAAAAGATTCTGATAGTGCTTGGCTTGCTGCATTGTGTGTACGCAAGTGTGGCACAAACTGATTCGGCTGTTAAAGATTTTTTAGCAGCCGAGTGGAGTCAACCGCCAAAACCACAGAGACTATGGATTGATAAAAATAAGAAGCAATTCATTGAAAAATCTATCAATCCCAGTCAAATCAAACTCAGTTATCGTTACTGGAAAGATGATGAAAAAACTCTTTGGATTCTTGATGAAATCGGTAAAGAGCGAGACATAACCACAGGAATCATCATTGAAAACCATAAAGTCAAAAAAGTAGAAATTCTGGTTTATCGGGAAAGTCGCGGAGGGCAGGTTCAAAATCCTCAATTCACTCAACAATACAAATCCAAAGACCTTCATTCAAATTTCACCAAAGAAATCGACAGCATTAGTGGTGCAACCCTATCGGTACGAGCCGTCAACAAACAAGTCGAACTTGCATTATGGCTAGACTCACAACTATGAAAGCCAAATTGTTGATTCGAAAACTGCATAAATACGTCGGTTTATTTGCGGCCTTATGGGTTTTGTTTCTCGCTGTTACCGGCTTTCTGTTGCAAAACGATAAGTTTTTTAAACTCGAAAGCACTTATATTTCAAATTCGTTGATTCTGAAATCCTACAATTTGGGTGAGCAATATATCGCTTTTGGAGACCAGAACAACCATCTCACACAAATCGACAAGCAAATCTCTATCAATGATCAGTTTGTTAAAAAACTGGATAAGGAAATCACTTCAGCAATCTATTTTCAGGACAATTGGATTGTATCAACGACAACGCAAATTATATGGTTTTCTCCAAATGCTGAGGAAATTCAATCTTTGGATGAACTTGATGGTTTAGAAATACCTGTTCAAAAAATAGGCATTCTCAATAACGAGATTGTGTATCGAAGCGACAATCAATTGTTTGATTTAAACGGTTCTGAAATCGTTGCAAGTAATCAAAACCAAATGATAGAGCCTAAAATTTACAACGACAAAGAATTTAAAAAATCGAGGTTACAAAAACAAAATGCACAAGTCATTACATTGAAAAAATTTATTCTGGATTTGCATTCCGGATTATTATCATCCACTTTGCTGAATAATTTAGCTGCAATTTCATTGATATGGCTTTCCATGTCGGGTTTGGTGAT
>JAGRJP010000011.1 GCA_020442665.1 Lysobacterales bacterium | reverse complement strand
ATAAGACTGATGAGGTCAATCAGCTTCTGAATCAAATGGCTCATTCAGAATTTGCCAACAACTATTCCTCTATACCAGAACTCCTCGAAGATACAATTGATGAATACACTCGGAATCACCCTTATCATGAAAAAATGATCAATTCCGAGCTGACTGCCATTGAATCTTTAAAGAAAATATCACCGGAAAAAATTCAGGAAATCAGAGAGGACTTTTTTTATTATCAATCTTATATGTACAAAATCCACTTCAAACTCATTTACCCAATGATTACCATGCGTTCTTTAATGGATGTCTGTAAATCGGATATGAATTTAGCTAAAACCTGCTTGAAAATTTCCGACATCTTAATTAGCAAAAACAAATCAATCATCAGTCCAATGGTTGGTTATACCGTAAAAATTGATACTTTAAAACTTATAGGTGAGGAAAATCTTGCCTCCGAAACTGAAATTATTAAAGCAAAACTTAAAAAACAATATGAATGTCTGATGCGAATAAAAAGCTCAAACAACAATCAAATTGACTTGTACCTGAACCCTGAAGATTTCAAAAAACTTTCAACCATTGAACGCAATCAGGGAGAACTGGCATTATTTAAAACTATGGCTGAGACAAGTTATCAACAACAACTGGATTTGGGTAATGAAAATGCCATCAATCCTCAAACCTGTTTTGAGAAATAGGAGAAAAGAATGAAATCCGCTTTTATTGTTGAAAAAGTAATTGACATAACTCAATCAAAGAGTAACATCGGGAACATGAAATTGAATTTTACAACTTTACATCATCATCACCGTCAGCCATCAGCTAGCGGTGCTTGTTAGTTCGTAAAATAAATTCAACAAATCCAAAGCCCCGTTAGATGAGAGTTTAACGGGGCTTTTTTTATATCGAACAAAAATAAAAAACGAGTAATGAAAAAATTGAAGACAACATTGCATCATCACCGCTTTATAAATCGGAGGCGATGATTGTTCGTATTTCAAATTTACAACTTCAAAGCCCCGACAAAAAAGCCGGGGCTTTTTTTTTAACAACCGGAAATGAAAAGATGAAAATAAAACTGGCTATACCCAAAGGCAAACTGCAGGAAGAAATATTAAAACTTCTTGCAGAAGTGGGACTAACACTACAAAGCAATGAACGCAATTACAGACCTTTGTGTTCTGATCCTCAGTTTGAAATCAAACTGTTGAAATCGCAAAACATACCCAAGCTGGTGGAACTTGGTCAGCATGATATCGGATTTTGCGGGCTGGACTGGATTGCCGAGCAAAAAGCCGATGTGGAAATCCTGAAACCTCTGGGTTTTGATCCGGTAAAGATTGTCGCCTGTATTCCGGACAACTGGGATTATGATGAATTGAAAAAGAGAAAAATCATCGTCGCAACAGAATACAAAACCCTAAGTGAAAAATTTTTGTCATCCAACGGTTTTAACTACAAGCTGATTCGTTCATATGGAGCTACTGAAGTCTTTCCGCCGGAAGATGCCGACATGATTATTGACAACACCAGCACCGGCACGACTATTGTTGCCAATCACTTAAAAATCGTCGATACACTCTATGAAAGCAGCACGCAGTTTATTGCCAATAAAAACTTTTTCAAGAATCAGGAAAAAATGACAATCATCAATGATGTTCTGGTACTGATTGATGGCGTTCTTAACGGTAGAAAAATGGTGTTGCTGGAAATGAACGCCACGGAATCCAACATCGGTGAAATTGTGGACTTGCTTCCGGCAATGCGCTCTCCCACTGTCAGCCAGCTTTACAATTCCAGCGGATTTTCGGTTAAAGCTGCAGTCATGAGAAATCAGGTCAAATCACTGATTCCTCAACTTCTCAAAGCCGGAGCCACTGACATTCTGGAAACAGCCATCAGGAAAGCGATATGAAATACAAACTGGATTTCAACGAACGAGCTGACTCACTCCCCGATTGGTTGAACGATTTTCAGATCAATACAGAAGAAATGTGGAAATATCCGGTTAAATCTGAAGTGGAATCTTTGATTGCAAAAAAATTTAACTCGAGCAGAGATAATATTTTTCTCAGCAACGGCGGAGATGAATCCATAGAACTGTTATTCAAACTCTGCAAACTGAATGATTTTTCCATTCTCCTACCACTTCCGGCCTTCAGTCAGTACACCCATAATTTGTCGGTCTGGAATGTTGAAAATACAATGCTGCCCAGTCTTGAAAATTTGGAAATTGACTTGCAGGCTGTTGAGGATAATCTGAAGAAAGACCAATGGTTGGTTATCACCCGACCCAATAATCCAACCGGTGAATACATCAGCAATGAACTATTAAAATTTATCATTGAAACTGCTGGAAAAGCCGGGGCTTATGTCTTTGTGGATGAAGCGTACATTGAGTTTTGTTCGGAAGAAGAACCCATCAACTTTTCATTGCAATATGACAATGTCGTTTGTCTGAGAACCTTCTCCAAAGCTTACGGATTGGCAGGAGCCAGACTGGGATATCTGACCGGATGTGCAAGTCTAATTTCCGAATTCAGAAACATTGCCATGCCTTTCAATGTCAGTCGCCCCAATCTGCAACTGGCAAAAGCGGCTTTGCAACATGAAGATGAAACACGGATTTATTGCCGGAACATTATTCAGAACAGAGAAACAGTATTTGAATTTCTTAAAACAAGAAATATCAAAGTTCTCCCTGGGCAAGGGAATTTTCTGCTTATTAAGCCCGGAAAAATGAAAAAGAAATTACTGGTTTCCTATCTGAAAAAAAATGACATTGCCATAAAGGACAATGTCATCGATTTGCCGGATTGGGTTCGGATTACCATTCCGCAAAACATCGATAAATTGCTGGAATGCTTAAAAACCGTGTTTAAACCCAATATTTTAGGATTTGATATGGATGGAGTTTTGATTGACACAAGTCAGTCCTATGATTCCTGCATCTCCGAAACAGTGCTGTTTTTTACCCAAGTTCAGATTCAACAATCAGATATCACAAGAGTTCGGGAACAAGGTGGATTTAACAATGACTGGGATCTCTGCGAACAACTCATTAAGGAGCGTGGATTTAAAACAGACTACCAACTCATAGTGGAAAAATTTCAGCAATTGTACAATGGAGATATCAACCGTGCAGGTCTGAAAGAGAAAGAACAGAGACTTCTGCATACATCTACTTTGGATCTGTGCTTTAACAGTTACTACACCTCAGCCATCATCACCGGCAGACCTCGTGATGAAGCCATTTCAGGTGTGGAAATGCTGGAAATCAATCCGGACTATGTTATTTCTGCCGATGATGTCTCAGAGCAAAAACCCTCACCCGAAGGTCTGGAAAAAATTAAAAGTAAACTCGAAAACTCACGCATGTGGTTTTGCGGAGATACGGTCGATGACATGCAGGCGGGAACAGCAGCTAATTGTGTTTGCATTGGCATTGGAAGCAACAAAGAAAATATGTATCAGGCCGGGGCCGATATTGTTTTAGAAAACATTAACCAAATTAAAGAATTACTATGATTACCATCGAAAGAAAAACCAAAGAGACTGAAATAAAGCTGCAATTGGATGTGAGTGGACAGACGAAAACAGTTCAAATTGATACCGGATTGCCTTTTTTCAATCACATGCTGGATCAGCTGGCAACACATGCCGGCTGGAGTCTCATGATTGATGCCAGTGGCGATTTGCCGGTGGATGACCATCATCTCATCGAAGATGTCGCCATCTGTTTGGGACAGGCTATTTATCAATCCTGGAAAAAATATCCAAACAAACGTTACGGGCAAAGATTACTTCCTATGGATGAGTGTCTGACACTGTGTGCAGTGGATTTATGCGGACGTGCGTATTGCGTGACCAACCTGCCTTTTTCGCAAACGGTTGTCGGACACATCAACACAGAAATGTGGGAGCATTTTTTCTACACTCTGGCTATCAATGCTCAGATTTGTCTGCACCTTAACAATCAGTACTTCAAAAACAATCACCACCTGATTGAAAGCGCTTTCAAGGCTCTGGCCTATGCTTTCCGTGAAGCTCTGCAACCGACGGAAACGCTGATGTCCACCAAAGGTGATTTATGAAAGTGGGAGTGATTAATCTCAACTCCGGCAATTTACTGAGTGTGGTTTCAGCTTTGAAGAGGATAGGACATGAAGTGCAGGTGATTGATAAACCGGCTGTTGATTTTGATGCACTGGTAATGCCCGGTCAGGGTCGTTTTGCATTTGTTGCCAACCAGCTCAATCAAAACAACTGGCGTTCTTTTATCACTGAGTGGATACATAAGGACAAAAAATTTATCGGAATCTGCGTTGGCATGCAACTGTTATTTGAGTCCAGTGAGGAAGATAAAGGGGCAGTCGGACTGGCTGTTCTGAAAGGTAAAATCACAAAATTACAACACCCGAAAACACCGATGGTGGGATGGGCAAAACTGTCGGGGAATGATGATTTTCTCAATCAACAGTATGTCTATTTTGTCAATTCCTATGCTGTGAGTGACAGCGAGTATTGCATTGCCAAAGTGGATTATGGAAATTCCTTTTGCGCCGCCGTTCAGAAAAACAACCTGTATGCCTTTCAGTTTCATCCGGAAAAGTCCGGGGATTACGGGCTGGAATTACTGCAACACTGCCTGGGAGAATAAAATGTCTGATCTGATACAAAAAACATCTCTGGTTCCACGCATCATCCCCTGTCTGGATGTCGCCTATAGGGAGGTGGTCAAGGGCACCAATTTCAAACAACTGGTTACTATGGGTGACCCGATTGAACTGGCTTTGAATTATCAACATCAGGGTGCCGATGAAATCGTTTTTCTGGATATCAAGGCCAGTGTCGATCAACAGGACAGTACCATCGCCATGTTCAGAAAAGTAGCAGAAAACCTTTCCATCCCCTTTACCGTGGGAGGAGGAATCCGGCAACTCAGTGATGTGGAAAAATTCTTCGATGCTGGTGCAGATAAAGTGACAATCAATACCGCAGCTGTGGAAAATCCGCAACTCATCGACCAGATATCACAAAAATATGGTTCACAAAGCCTGATTGTTGCCATTGATGTCAATCACGAAGACGACGGCTCACGGCTTTTATACACCCACGGAGGTTCTGTGCGCAGTGAAACACCCTATGAACAATGGGTCAAAGAAGTTGAAGACCGGGGAGCCGGTGAAATCCTGCTAACCGCCATGCACAAGGACGGAACCGGAACCGGCTATGATTTGAAGTTGCTTTCGGAACTGCAATTATCCATCCCGGTGATAGCTTCAGGAGGAGCCAAAAACCCCAAAGATTTTAAGGATGCTATTTTGGCAGGAGCCGATGCTGTACTGGCAGCCGGCATTTTCCACAGAAAGGAATACACTGTTGAGGATGTAAAAAAATACTTAATTAATAATAAAATAGAAATGAGGATATAACATGCTGATTCCTTCAATCGATTTACTGGATGGCAAGGCTGTGCAACTGCAACAGGGCAAAGCGGAAAAGAAAATTATCGAACGCAAAGACGTCTTTCAATTACTGGAAGAATTTTCACTCTACGGAGAGGTGGCGATCATCGATCTGAATGCCGCCATGGGTACCGGCAGCAATCAGCAACTGATTGAACAAATGCTGGCAGTTAAAACCTGCCGTGTGGGTGGAGGAATCCGCGATCTGGAAACCGCCAAATCCTATCTGGCAGCCGGAGCGACTAAAATCATTATGGGAACTTCCGCCCGCTCGGACTTTGTAAGCAAACTTCCCAAAGATGCGCTGATCTTTGCCATCGATGCCAAAGGAGACTTTTTGTCCACCCACGGCTGGCAAACCACCCAATCTGAAAAGGTGCTGGATATCATTCCACAACTGGCTCAAAATTGCGGAGAATTTCTGTACACCCAGATTCAGAATGAAGGCATGATGGGCGGAATTGACAAAGATAGAATCCGTCAGGTGATAGACAAAAGTCCGGTGCCGGTAACAGTGGCCGGTGGTATCAGCAGTTACTTAGACCTGCAATGGATCAACAATTTAGGCGCTAATTCACAAATTGGCATGGCTATTTATTCCGGCAAGATGTCTCTGGATAAAGCACTGATGTCGCTGATTGATTTTGAGAAGGCTCCTCTGGTTCCGACCGTGGTTCAGGATGATGACACCTACAAAGTTCTGATGCTGGCCTATTCCTCACAGGAGTCCTTACAAACTGCCTTGTCGCAAAAAACCGGAACCTATTATTCCCGTTCCCGTAACGAAATATGGACCAAAGGTCTGTCCAGTGGAAATACTCAGGAACTTATTAATGTGGATGTGGATTGTGATGGCGACACTTTGCTTTTTAAAGTGAGGCAAAAAAACAATGCCTGCCACTTTGACCGTTACAGTTGCTTTGCCAGCCAGAGAAAAGAGTACTCACTGGATTATCTGGATGAAATATTCAAACAACGAATCAATGATGCAGAAACATCTGAAAAGTTATCTTTCAGCCAAAAACTGCTGACAGATTTTGAACTGCAACAGGAAAAACTGCGGGAAGAATGTCAGGAGCTAATAGAAGCCGCCGACCACAATCATGTACGCTGGGAAGCAGCCGACCTGATGTTTTTCACACTGGCGATGGCAAAATCCAAAGGTGTGAGTTTCAAAGAAATACTCAATGATTTAAGGAGCCGAAATGATGCAAGATAATCAATTTATAATTCAGGCCCAATCTTTCAGGCGACCTGTTATCGACAACCTTCTGGCGGTGGAACAGACCGTCGAAGAAATTCTCACAGACATTCAACTCAATGGCGATGAGGCTGTCAACCGCTGGAGTGAGCAGATAGACAAACAAAAAGCACGATTCATTGAACTCAAAGCTTTTGGAGATTATGACCTGGATGAGGAGCTGGCAGAAGCGATTCAATTCGCATACAGTCGGATAAAAAATTTCTGTGAGTTTCAGATAAAAAACCTGAAAACAGAGAGCTTTAATGATGAGATTGGAGACTTTGCATCGGTCTATCAACCTTTGCAATCCATCGGTGCCTATATTCCGGCCGGAAGATTTCCCCTGATTTCCACCGCGCTGATGACATTAACACCGGCTCAGGTGGCCGGCTGCCCGATTCGGATTGCATGTTCGCCATCAGAAAATCCGGCATTACTGGCTGCTGCCAGCCTGGCCGGAGCCACCGGATTCCTGCAACTGGGAGGTGCCCAGGCCATCGGTGCTCTGAGCTATGGTTTTGATACAATCAAACCGGTGAATATGATTGTCGGACCTGGCAATGCTTATGTGAATTCTGCCAAGGCGCAAATCCAGCACCGCACCAAAATTGACACTCTGGCCGGTCCCAGCGAATTGCTGATTTATGCCAATGAGCTGACTCACCCCGACTGGATTATTTTGGATGCGCTTGCTCAGGCCGAACATGACAAAGATGCCGTCAGCATCATCGTCAGTACCTCAGAAACTCTTCTGCAAACTCTTTATGAAACTACAAAAAAGGATGAATCCGCTCAGATGCTGCTTGAAAGCAGGCAAATTTTATTCGTACTGGCCGACAACGAATCTCAGGCCATAGATATTATCAATGACTATGCGCCCGAACATTTGCTGGTGTGTGATGAGAACATGGACATGTCGGTTTTCGTCAATTACGGTTCATTGTTTATCGGCGAAAATTCTGCTGTGGCTTTCGGAGATTACTGCTCCGGCCCCAATCACACACTGCCCACAAACGGCATGGGAAAAAGTTACGGTGGCCTTGGCGTGCACCAGTTTATGAAAGTCCTGACCACCCAGAAAATCAGCAATGCCGGCCGTACAAAACTGTCAGGAATCGCCAACATACTGGCTAAAGCCGAGGGATTGGAGTTTCACCGAAAGAGTGCTGATGTCAGAAAATAAAAAAGACTCAATGCTTTCGCACCAAGCCTTTGTTTTGCCAAGACAATTGCCTAGATATTAATCTTCACACTGTCTTTGATAATGCCTTCCATGCCACCAAAAACGGTTAAAGATTCGACCTTATCGGCAATTTTCTCCAAGGTCTCCAACTCTTTTAAACGTCTCAAGGTTGCGCTTTCATCCATCAATTTTGCTGTGTTCAGCAAAGAACGGGGGGCAGCGGTTTCCTCTCTGCGTTTAATGATGTTGGCTTTGGCTGCTTTTTCAGCTTCCACCACCTGGTTCAAAATGGTTTTCATTTCACCTGGCAAGATGATATCCTTAACACCTACATCCAGCAAACTCAAACCAAACTGAGCCACTTTTTTTGCAACCTGCCGGTTGACAAACACATCTATGGACTCCTTATCGGTCAATAACGCATCCAGTGTTTGAGAACCAATGGTCTTTCTCAAAGCCAGTTGCAATTCAGTGTACAAAAACTGTTTAAAGTCAGACAGTTCAGAAACAGCAGCTTTCGCATCTGTCACCTTGAAAGAGGCCGACAGGTTCACTCTTAAGCTCACCTTATCCTTGGTCAGAATTTCCTGACCGGAAATTTCCATGCTCTGAGCCCGTGTTTCCACAACTTCAATCACAATGCTTTTGTTAAAGTTCCAGAAACCGTATTTACCTGCCTTCAAAACCCGCTCAAACTGACCATCAATAAACAGCAAACCCACCTGCTTGTTCATGATTTCGCGAACGACCATACCTTTAGATAACACCGAAGCCGTCATGGATTTCGCCAGTAAAGTCATAATCTCCTGACTCACTTCAATCTTCTCTGCAACATCCAGAATTTTTGCCTGCATCTTTGCAGCAGTATTCCAGAAGTATTTCTGAGTCTGAGGTGCAACCACTGTCGAAAACCGACCATCAACATAAATCAATGCCAATTCGTTTTCAGTAGTGGAGACTTCAGTGAAGTATTGTTCACACAGTTCCGCTTTGGCCTGAATCAGAGTTCTTATCTGGATGTTTTTAACTTCAGGATCGGTGACATCAAATACATTCACTTTAACACGACTTAAAAAGTCAGTGATATAATGAACACCTGTTCCTAAAATTGAAACCAACTGGCGGTCTCTGAAAACCATAGCGCGTTCGTTATCTGCAATAACTATTCTTTTTCTAAAAATCATAATATTTCTCCTGTGCGAAACATTTCTTCGCACCTAATAAAACTCAGTCATAATTAACCTCATAAATTGAATAAAAGTCAGGAAAAACCCGACACCAAAATCAGTCTGTCCCACGATACCAGTGTGGAATAAAAAGGCTGGCGCAGTCATTGATAACTCTTACACTCAAATTCACACCTGTGAACATCAACTCCTTGTATTTTGAGTTTATGAATTATCAAATCACTGTTTAAGACAGCTCTGTTCCTTTGTTTTTATTGCAAAACACTGGTATCGCTGTGTGATATTTAAAACTCCCTTTAACTCACACCGGGACACACTCACATTTTTTTCAGACGATTGTGAACGTCTTTACATTAGATATGGACCCTAACCATATGGCTTACGCCGGGCGTTTTGGAGACGCGAATAGGCGGGACTCGAACCCGCAACAGGCAAATTAACAGTTTGCTGCTCTACCAATTGAGCTACTTAAAGTTAGAGAAGGATTCGAACCTTCGTATATAAAATAAACTGATTCTAAGTCAGTCGCCTTTGACCGCTTGGCTATCTAACGCATCCATTTCATCGGTATACAAAATATCAGAGATACCTGCACCGGACGGCTATACAGAAACCGAACCACAGATGAAACAAATTCTTTTTATTAATTTATTCAGGCCATAAAAAAAGCCCTTAGTGAATAACCAAAAAGGGCTCTAAGAGAGAGTAATTCCTGAAAGGCTATCCCGCCTTTCAAAAATTTAAAAGGCGTTAAAACATTATTTTTGCAAACGGATATTGCGACAGAATACTGCCGTGCAAATCGCACCTACTATTTATATTCAAATTGTCGAGATAATGTTTTTTCATAATTTTTTATTTAATTTTTTGAGAGGAAAATCCTCATTCCCGATAGGGGGTGGGAATTATTTATGAACTGTTATAGATATGTCAACATTTATTTAACAAAATATTAACATTTTTCCCGGAAAACAGATTGAAACCAATTTTTAAAAGACAATAATCAGTCAAACGACTACCTAAATAAAGCTTCCGTTGTAATAATTTTTTCTTGAATTATCATTCAGGAAGTTTCAAGCCCAATTATATTGTTTAATGCCGCTTTAACTAATTACAGAAATTTGATCTATGAATTACAAAGCAGCAATAGCAGGATTTATCTGGGGAACCTTATTTTTCACACTCTTGGGATTATTAGCTGGATACGGTGGTAAAAACAATATTGAATGGTTGCAATTTGTCTCAATTAACATGTTAATAGTTGTTCCCATATCGGTTGGAGTACTGACTTTATTTCTACTACCTGTTGAGTTGGCAGAAATAAAACATCACAGAAAATACTACGCTGCTCTTCCGGTTTTTGGATGGTCTATCATTTCCTTAATTTTCATGTGGGAAACAATAATATGTATCGTTATGCTATTGCCATTGTATATTCCATTGGCACTATTGGGAGGTCGTATTGGCGCTTCTTTGAAAGTTAAATACAATAACAGAAATAAAAAAGTAATTCTTTCCTGTTTTATCATTTTACCTTTTTTCATGATTCCTGTTGAAAGACCTATATCAGCTGAAACATTGAGATTCTCTGTTACTAACTCTATTCAAATAGATGCTGATATCAATCAGGTTTGGGCCAGTTTATCCAACATCAGAGATATACATTCTGACGAGTTAAAATGGAACATATCCCACTTTATTGGATTACCAAAACCACAGAATGCTATCACTGAGAAATTCCAAATAGGTGGAATCAGAGAAATATATTGGGAAAAAGGCGTTCACTTTCAGGAGAAAATCACTCAAATTGTTCCCAATAAATTACTGGCCTATGATGTTATTATCGATGAGGAATCAATGAAGATTGCTGAACTTGATACTCACATCACAGTTGGTGATCAATATTTTGATGTATAGTCCGGTTATTACTATCTGGAAGAAAAACAAGGTAATACTTTTCTTACTCTGACAACAAGCTATCGGATGACGACCAAACTCAATTGGTATGGAAAGCTATGGGCTAATTTCGTTCTGGATGATTTTCACAATTCTGTTTTGCATATGATTAAATCACGCAACGAGAATAAAGAAAATAAAAAAATAGAACTTTATGAGATCTGAAATTGCATACTCCTCTCATGCAGGAAAATTTCAGGATGCAAGGGTGATTCGGTTTCTACCACTTTCTTTTGAGGCGTATAATGCCTGATCCGCCCTGTGAAAAAGGGATTTGAAATCTTCGTCTTTTTGTAATTGTGCGATCCCAAAGCTTGAGGATAAAAATATGTTTTGAATTTTTATCGATTCAATTTTTTCTCTTATGCTTTCTATTACTGACTGAGCATCCTGAATTGTAATTTCCGGCATCAATATCACAAACTCATCTCCCCCGAAACGAGCAAATACATCTCTTTTCCTTAACAGTTTATTCACCTCTCTGCAAACCTGAATTAACGCCTGATCTCCTGCGGAATGTCCCCAGGTATCATTGATGGATTTAAATTTATCAAGATCAAAAACTGCAAGTATCAGTGAATGATTAAGCTTTTCACTCTCTTTGATTTCCTGCTCCGCTCTTTCAACCATATGTCGCCTCGATGAAACATTGGTTAATGTATCGGTAAAAACCAAAGATTGTAATTGCAGGTTATCGGCTTTCATTTGTGGAATGGCAATCCCAAACAAGGAGTTAGCGGCAACAACATTGATTGCAAATTGATAAACCATCACAAAATCCATCAGTCCGAGATAATGTGTTAATAAAACAATCAAAGTACTGCTGATTGCAAGGCTGATAATGTTAAACAATGGTGTTTCCGTCGTCGCTATCCACATATGAGTCACAGCAAGAAAAAATATTGCAAATGAACTTTCGAATGAACCGGTAAAATATGCCAGAAACATAGTCAATAAAATCAAGACTATATTCAGACCCAACTTTCCAGCCACTTGCTTGTACGATATCACCTCATTATCTGCAAAATCAGATAAATCCACATTGGAATTTGGAAATATTCGTATTAATATCGCACTGAATAAAGGAGCCAGAACAATAACCCCAGCCATATCACCCACCCAAAAGGGTAAAACCGTTTTCCTGACCTCGTCAATTGGCATTTGCTGAGAAATAACCAAAGAGGATAACACCATAACCGTGGTCAGTAATGCTGAAAGTCCTGCAATCAGTATAAAAACCACAATCAGACGCGGAACACTATGGTCTTTATTATTGGCCATGCGTGCAATGCAGGCTGCTCCCAACCAATAGGGTATGATATGGGCAAGTCCAAACAAAAATCCTCCCCAAGCCAATTGCTGAAGATTTAAAGGAAGATTGTAGTGATTGCCGTTCCATATTGTGGTAACAATGGCCGCTGCCATAATAGGAAGCAGTGCTCTACGACCCAATACAAACAAACAGGAAAAAGTAAAACCCGAAGCCGGAAACCAGACACTGGCATGTTCGGTATATTCCACAACTCTACCGACTTGCCACACCAGAAGCCAGAATAGAAACAAAAACAGGAACTGAAACAAAACAGAGCGTTTCAAACTTTTCTCAAGAGTGTTGAAAATAAGAGTTACAGGATTGGCGGATTCATTTCTAACCATATCCGTTTATATTAAGTTATTCTCCGCTGAGTTTCCAGTAATAAACATACCCCTTTCTCGCTGATTAATAACTAAGTTAACATGATATTATTTCTTTTAAGGAGAAAAGACCATGTTGAATCTACAGATTTATCAGACATCCATGATAGCTTAGGAGAAATCACCCATCACAATGGATAAAAGTTGTGTGGAAAGTAAGAATTATAATTTTCAGGATAATGTCTGTCTGGCTGGATTGTGATCAACAAAGCTCCATCAGTTGGTCCATACGCTATTTTTTCGTCATTAAATCCGTTAAAACTTTCTCACCCTCTTTTAAAACCAACTCAAGCAAGTCATCCGTTTTATCAACTTTTTCTTTGGTCTCAGGATCTTGATTAATACATGTTTTATTCCATATCTGAATCAGGCCTTTCATATC
>JAGRJP010000010.1:13403-18207 GCA_020442665.1 Lysobacterales bacterium | reverse complement strand
TGGGTGGAGTTGCGCCTGTGATTGCCAATATGGTGAGAGAAAATCTGGGTTATAAATACCATTGGGCGGTTTCCGATTATCTGCAAAGGTCCGCCAGACACTTAGCATCTCAAACTGATTTTGAACAAGCCTATGCCGTGGGTGCCGCTGCGGTTAAATTAGCAATTGAAGGGCAAAACGGCGTTGCTCCAGTTATAAAACGTCTTGCTGATAAACCCTATCAGTGGGAAATCGCTACAGCACGACTGGCAGATATGGCAAATGTTGAGAAAATGCTACCCAGAGATTTTATTACCGAAGACGGATTCGGGATTACGGAAAAATGCAGGGCCTACATGCAACCTTTAATAGAAGGAGAAGCCTATCCTCCGTACGAAAACGGTTTGCCAAAATACGTCCGTTTGCAGAAAAAAATGCTCGATAAAAAATTACCGAAATTTGATATTTAACCTCTGTAATGAAAACAATTGGATTACTAGGCGGAATGAGCTGGGAGAGCACAGTAGAATACTATCGCCTGATTAATGAAGGAATCAAGAGCAAATTGAGTGGTCTGCATTCAGCACAAATTGCTATGTATAGCGTTGATTTTGAACCAATCGAACAGCTACAAAAGTCCGGTGACTGGGAATCCTCTGGTGAAATTTTAGCTGATGCTGCAAAGAAAATTGAATCTGCGGGAGCTGATTTTCTGCTAATCTGCACAAACACCATGCATAAAGTTGCTCAGCAGATTGAAGCAGCTATTCAGATTCCACTCATCCACATTGCAGATGCAACCGCGGAAGAGTTAATAAAAAACAATATGCAGTCTGTTGGTCTTTTAGGGACAGTTTTCACTATGGAACAGGATTTTTATAAAGGTCGTTTACAGGATAAATTCGGACTGAATGTGGTTATTCCTGAAAAAGCTGACCGAGAAATTGTCCATAAAGTGATTTATCAAGAATTGTGTCTTGGAAATGTTCAAACAAATTCTCGCAACGAATATCTCAGAATCATCAAGGATTTATCAGAACAAGGAGCACAAGCTGTGGTTTTGGGTTGTACTGAAATCGGCATATTAGTGAAACAATCTGATACAGAAATTAAACTACTTGATACCACAGCAATTCATGCCCAAAAAGCCGTTGAAATGGCAATCAGTTAAGTGGAAATTGCCCGAATCATTCAATTCGGGCAATTCAATCCATAGATTCTATTTATAAGGTTCCGGTTTTGGCGTTGAGGGCACAGATGGAGGAAGCTGTGGCAAATCAAACGATGGTTGCTCACCAGTCAGAGTTTTAAGGAATGCAACAATTTGTTCAGTTTGTTCCTGACTAAATTCTCTTCCGAGCTGGATTTCACCCATGACATTGACTGCTTTTTCCAAGGAATCAACAGCACCATCATGGAAATACGGATAGGTTAGTTCGATATTTCTCAATGTCGGAACTTTGAAAAAATACTCTTCAGAGTCATTATTGGAAACAGCCGCCCGACCAATGGCAGGATTCGATGTTTGGTATTTTTTAATCAAGCCCATTTTTTGGAATGAAGTTCCACCCAAGGCCTCTCCGTTATGACAACCGACGCATCCGCTGTTTTTGAAAAGCTGATAACCTGCCAATTCTTTTTCAGAAATTGCATTTTTATCACCAAGCAACCATTGATCAAAACGAGAACCAGGGGTTACAAGTGTTTTTTCAAATTCAGCAATAGCGGATGTGATATTTTCTGTGTTGATGTTACCATTATCAAAAACTAACTTAAATTCACTCACATAGCCCGGAATACTGCTGATAACATTGATAGCCAGCTCATGAGTTGATGCCATTTCACCCGGATTTGCAATCGGTCCTCCGGCTTGCTCTTTCAAATCTTTAGCTCTGCCATCCCAGAATTGAGCAATGTTAAAACTGGAATTTAAAACCGTTGGTGCATTAATTGGACCTTTATGCCACGCATGACCGATTGAAGTCGGCAGATTATCTGTTCCGCCCATACTTAGGTTGTGACAAGAGTTACAAGATATAAATCCAGATTTAGACAACCTTGGATCAAAATATAGTTTCTTCCCGAGTTCCATAAGTGCTAAATTGATGTCATTGGCAGGTTGAATTGGTTTCACTGGTTCTGCAGACCATGCAATATTTGAGATTAAAATAGTGGTTATTGCTATAATTTTGGATTTCATGGCTCTTTCCTTTTTATTATATTAGAAAACTCTAATATAAGGTTTGGAGTGAGATTTTCCAATGTTTTTTACAAAATTACTGAATATTTTTATGGCTTAATTAAAACCTGAGCGAACCAATCGCTTGAATGGTTTCCAACTAACAATAATCAAAGCCAGCCAAATTCCTCCAAAAGCAACTTGATAACCAAAAGTAAAGTCTTCGCCATAAAAAATAACCGCAACCAGAAAACTTAAAGAAGGACCGATGTATTGCAAAAAACCGATGAGTGTTAAGGACAATCTATGTGCAGCGTAATTAAAACTAACTAAAGGCAGGACCGTTACAAGACCGGCAAAAAACAGAAGTGAATATATAAGATTTGTCGGTGTTACATAATTTGACTGTGGAGCAAAATACAAAAGATAAACAATAGCCGGAATGATTAGTATTAATGTTTCCCAAAACAGACCAATCAATGGTCTGACTTGAAGTTTTTTTCTAATTAAACCATATAACCCAAAAGTAATTGCCAAAAATAATGCTATCCAGGGTGGTTGCTTGAGGTAAATTCCCAGATAAATTGTTACTCCGCTGGCTATAAGAACCGCAACAACTTGAGGCTTGCTCAGTCGTTCCTGGAGAAACAGCATTCCAAGTAATATGTTTATCAAAGGATTGATGAAGTATCCAAGTGACGTTGCCAGAATTTGATCGTGAGTGACCGCCCAAACAAAAACTACCCAATTGCTGGAAACCAAAAGTCCGCTGATACACAGCACCAAAAACTGTCGAGGTGAAATCTTCATCGCTTGGAAGAGTTTTTTATGATCTCTGATAAGCAGGAAAACAAATAAAAAAAACGCTCCCCAAATAATCCGATGTGCAATAATTGAAATCGCCGGAACTTCCTTGAGAAATTTAAAATAAACAGGTGCTATGCCCCAAAATAAGAAGCAAAATACTCCGGCAGCCAAGCCTTTTTGATGTTCATTCAAAGACATCAGCGGATTGTAACTGATGTCTGAATGAAGTGTTACAAAAAACTAATAAAGCAGAACTACATGATGTGGCTCTGCAATGAATACTTATTTTTCACAAGTTAAGTTTTCTGTAGATTCTGGATTATTTGGGTCATTCGGATCTAGCCCCGTACCATCTCCTTCGCCTTGTGAAGTTGGAAATATTAAATCAAAGATAGATTTATGTTCAGGTTGGCAATCATTGATTAAGGTAGAGTTTTCAGGATTGTTGGGGTCAAGGCCGGTTCCATCTCCCTCTCCTGCATAGACAGATGTGTTAGAAATTAAAAAAAAATAGAATTAGTGTTTGCTTTTTCATGGTTTATACCTCTTTTTCATTGTCAAAAATAAAAGTTGAAATCCCAATCTCGTTATTTAGGTCTTCAACTTCCTTTGGTGTGAGATCCGTCTCTTCGTAACTATCAATTAGTGCTTGATATTCACGAAAATGCTTCCTTGTTAACTCTCTTAACTTATCCGTTAGTTTTCTCCTATTTTCCGGTTTTATCAATGTAGAAAAATATGATGCCTGGAATAAGGTTTCTTCATTAGTTTTTGCATGATAATTGTGCTGAATTGTGTTAGACATCCTCGCCATACTTATCGCAAGCGTGTTTATTATTGATGCTTTATCACGCAATCCTTTTCTACCTAATGAGCTTATAAACTGTATATACTCACCTTTCTTTTTTACTTTTCCTGATGAAATCAGAATATCTAAGACCGTTTTTGAGGTGATGATATTATCTTGTGGTTTAACCCTGTTAAATGTCGATGTGTAAGATCCAAATTTTCCATAGATTGGAATAAGTCCATCATCATATTTTTCTGAAAGTTTATGTAACTCAGCAAGCAATACAGTTTGATGCATGAACTTACTATTGCTTTTAGAGTGTGTTTCTTTTTCTTCCAGGTATTTTTTTACTATGTGCCTGGAGAATCCGGTTGTTAGATAGACTGAGGATTTAGTTTTGGTTTGTTCGTAAGCATGGGAGATGTAGTGAGAAATAAAATCCTCAACTACATCATTTCCATCTATGCCTAAGTCGAATAATAGAGAACTTAAACTTTTATAGAAATTCGTGGGTAGTTTGGACTTTTCAAATTCTTGAGAAGTAAATATGTTCTCCATGTGAATAATTTATCGCAACTTTTTACGATAGTCTATCAATTTTTATAAAAAAACACCAAAAAATATAAAAAATTTAGCTGAAATCGTGATTTTTTTGAAAAAAAGGAGGTTTTGAACCTTTTCTGGCTCAACTAACAGAGTTAAAGTGAGGTGGTAAAGTTACGATCTTATTTCTTTTGAATGCGTTGCAGTATCTGATTTCTTGCTTCCAGTAAAATTGAGTCTTTATCCAGATTACTAACAATTTCTTTAGCGATTTTTTTAGGACCTTGTTTGCCCCATGATTTACCTCGAATGAAATATTGCTCTGCAATTTTTCCAACCAGGTAGGTTGCGTAGTAGGCAAGAGCTCCTTGCGTTCCTGCCGTTAACGTGGTGGAAAGACCAGCACTCATGGTTTTTAAAGCAGAAGAAAGTAAATTGACTCCCCAAACAGCTCCCATCAGAGCCGCAATTTGAGCCATGATTGTGAGTGCCAGTTTGGATGCTTC
>JAGRJP010000010.1:0-13337 GCA_020442665.1 Lysobacterales bacterium | reverse complement strand
GCAATCAGCAAATCGGCAACAGGCACAGGATTAAAAGCCACACCAACACCTTTGGCTATGCTATAGGTTGTGACGACTTTTTCGGCAGCATTAGCTTTTAGTTTGGTTATTTTTTCACCAATTTTGCCGGAAATTTCACCGGCGAATATGCTGGCATTGAGCGCTGTCAGAGTTTTCCCATCTTTCTCGAGAATATCCCAAATGCGTTGTTTAACCTCGTTGACATCAATTTCGGGAATCACTTTTTCGCGAGTTTGCTGACCGTGTTGATCTTCTTTGATAAATATCTGAGGATTTGGATCAGCACTTGAGAATACGATGTTTTCCTCAGAAACAATTCCTGAAGTTTTTTCTTTCAATGATAATTTCAGATCTTTGAGCTCGTCATCTGTGTATAAGTCTGATTTATTCAGAACTAAAATAATTTGGATATTGGGTTGCGAGATTAGTTTCAACTGCGCAAGCTGAGACTGCGTAATGTCGCCATCAACAACAAACAAAATAATATCAGCAATTTCTGCCGTTGCATGAGCCAATTTTTCTCGCTGTTCACCGGTCACTTCATCGGTACCGGGAGTATCAATAACAACCATAGATTGTTCGTTGTATTGATTCCAGCTCAGGCTTTGTTGAGTTTTTGTTTCGCCGTGTAAAGGACTGGTTTTGAATGCTTGTTTGCCAATCAAAGCATTTAGAAGCGAAGACTTTCCCGAACTGACTTTTCCAACGGCAACAATATGAACTTGCTGCTTTTCTAATTTATCAATGAGATGTTGAACTTGTTGGTACTCCTCACTCAGTTGCATACGAACACTTGCAGGAATATGTTCATCATTAAGCAACTCTCTGAGACTGTCCAGAGTTTTATCCGTTGCACTATCGGCAACTGTCTCATTGATATTTTTGGGCTTATTTGTCGATTTTGAGCGCCATTTTCGCCAAATCTTTTGCCAGCGTTTGTGCAGGTCCAAGTAAGTTTTCCTCAAATTTTTGTTGGGTTGCGACAGCATCCAGCTTTCCTAAAGTGGATACAGACTCAAGTACGGCATTTCCCAATGCGTTAAAAATCATTCCATAAGAGACGGCATGGGTGACGCCTCCGACAGCTGTTCCCACACCCGGAAAAGCCTTTAAAGCATTTCCGGCAACAGCGAGTATTAAGGACACAGATGTTCGTAATTTTCCGCCGGTCATGCGAATGATTTGATCGATCTCCATTTGTTTGGGTGAAATCTGATACACACCACAAATATTCTGTATCATTTTAGTTGCCAATGTTCCCTGAATGACAATGTCCGAGCCCGGAGCAACTGAAGCCATAGCACCGAAAACAGCTTTTTTGGTGTAATCATTGATAATATTAATGCCGGTTTGTTTGTTAAATTCTGACTCAGCATCATTGAGCTTTTTCTGAGTCAGCATCAGCATAGATGCATCTCGAAAACGATGTAAGATCTCAGGGTTATTGGCAACAACCTCTTCAATAGAGCATAGCAACGGTTTGATATTTGCTTCACGAGTAACCACCGATTTATGTTGTTTCCCTTTAGAATCCTGATAAACCAGTGTTTCCATTCCGCCTGTCGAAATAATGGCAACCGGATATTTTTTCTCTGTTTTTACCTTTAACTCTTCAACAATTTGAATTTGTTCTGAGTCAGAATATCTGTCCGCCTTGTTAAAGGCAATGACCATTGGCTTTTTAGTATTTCTCAGTTTACTAATCACTCTCATCTCAGTTTGAGTCAAATCCGAATCGGTTAAAAAAACCACAACATGCGCTCGTAAAGTTTCCTCTATAGCCAGTTTTTCAGATTCATCATCGAAATCATCAAGACCGGGTAAATCTATAATTGCTAAATTTTTATATTGATACACCTCAATGGACTTGGTTGTTCCGCCTAAAACATGAGTTTGTATCTGTTGCTCAGGCAATAAAGATTTAATAAAGCTGCTTTTACCGGAAGAAACCGTGCCGTAAAGTGCAATATAGAAATTTTCTTTACTACGCCGTTTGTCTAACTCTTGCAGTTCCTTTTCCGCTTCTGTAACATCAACACCTCTTTGAGCTTGTTGTATTAAACTCTCACGCAATGACGATTCATCAATGGGCTTGAGCTTTTGTTGTTTGACAGGTTTGGTTCTGACAAAAACAAAATAGAGATAAACCACCAAAAATGCAACCAGCATTATGACACATGCATAAAGAACCGAAACCCAAAGCGGTGCTTCTTGCAGATAATGCCAGATGCTCAGCAATTTTTCAGTTACAAGCAGAACTAGCAACAAAACAGCTATGGCTACTATGCCAATCAAAATGGTAAAAATTGATTTTGAGTTAAATTTCAATTTAAACTTTCATGCAAAAACATTATTATGTGTTTTTTAACAGTTTTTTTAAAGTGAAAGAAGTCATGAAGCATAGTTTGGTTGTTTTACTCATTATATTTGTCTCTGCCTGTGGAAAAAACACTATCAGTTACCAGGAAATCGGTGAAAGAACACACCAAAGTAAAGAAGTTGCTAAAAAATTTGGTATGCAGTTGAAAGCTAAACTTCAAGCAGCAATGAAAGAAGGTGGTCCAATCAATGCCATTTCAGTTTGTAACGAACAAGCTCCATTGATAGCCAAGCAATTATCCGACGAAACTGGTTGGGATATTCACAGAACCAGTCTTAAACCTAGGGCAACACAACCGGATGTGTGGGAAAAATCAATGCTTGAAGATTTTGAGAAAAAGTTATCTAAAGGTGATTCATTCGATATGCTTTTTGCACAAGATGTTGTCAAACATAACGATAAAGCCAGTTTTCGTTTTATCAAAGCAATAGAAACTGAAAAGGTTTGTTTGGTATGCCACGGAGAAAACATTGCTGATCCAATCAAAACAAAGATTTCAGAACTGTACCCAAATGACGTGGCAACCGGCTTCAAAGAAGGCGATATTCGCGGAGCATTTAGCATTATACAACCGCTGGAATAGACGATAAATGAAAGTTCTGGGAATCGAAACGTCCTGTGATGAAACAGGTATTGCTATTTATGACACCGAGAAAGGTTTAATTGCCGATCAGCTTTATTCACAAATTGAGTTGCATGCTCAATTCGGAGGAGTTTTCCCGGAAGTTGCTTCCAGAGATCATATCAAGAAAATTGTCCCATTAATCCAAAATGCCTGCCAACAAGCGGGTATTAACCTAAGTGATTTAGATGGAATCGCATACACAACCGGTCCAGGGCTAATTGGAGCATTGCTTGTTGGCTCAAGTGTTGGTTGTTCATTGGCTTGGGCTTTGGATTTACCTTCTGTTGAGGTTCACCATATGGAAGGGCATTTATTGGCACCGTTGTTGGATGATGAAAAACCGAAGTTTCCCTTTGTTTGTTTATTGGTTTCCGGTGGTCACAGCATGTTGGTTGATGTTCAATCCATTGGCAACTATCAAATCTTGGGTGATACCCTTGACGATGCGGCGGGAGAAGCTTTTGATAAAACCGCAAAGTTATTAGGATTGGGTTATCCCGGCGGTAAAATTTTAGCTGAACTCGCAGAAAAAGGAGATAAGAAGCGATTTAAGTTCCCTCGCCCGATGATGAATCGTCCGGGATTGGATTTTAGTTTTTCGGGATTAAAAACAGCGGTCAGGCTCACATGGATGGAAGAAATCGAACATCCGCAGTTTAATAAAGAAAAAGACGAAGAAAAACTCAAACAAGACATCGCAGCCAGCTTTCAAGAAGCGATTGTAGATACATTAGTTAAAAAGTGCCAAAGAGCTCTCAAACAAACAGGTTATAAAACTCTGGTCATTGCCGGAGGTGTGAGCGCGAATATCGAATTGCGTTCACGATTAAAACAAATAGAAAGCAAGCTAAAAGTATCCGTATCATTCCCGCCACTCAAATACTGTACCGATAACGGAGCAATGATTGCTCTTGCCGGTGCATTAAGATTACAAAGAAAACAAGAACATAACAATAAAATCAGAGCCTTTCCAAGATGGAGCCTTGAAACATTGCAAAAAGCATAAACCGACCTAATGAGCCTTAATAATCAAACTCGGCAACAACAGGAGTGTGATCAGATGGTCTTTCCCACTTGCGTGGTTCAACATCAATATAGGCAGAAGTCAGCATTTCCGACATGGTTTCGCTGGTGAGAATTAAATCGATTCTCAATCCCATGTTTCTTTGAAATCCACCCATTCGATAATCCCACCATGAATAAAATCCGGCTTCATCATGCATAAGGCGGAAACTATCATCAAACCCCAAATCAAGGATATCATTGAGTTTCTGTCTTTCATCATCAGTACAAAGAATCTTGTTTTTCCAGTAGATTGGGTCGTGAACATCACGGTCATCCGGTGCGATGTTGAAATCCCCCAAAACCACAACATTCTCATAGTCCTGCATTTGTGACTCTATGAACTCTGTCACTTTCGACAGCCAATTCATTTTGTAGGTAAATTTATCCGAACCAGGTTCTTTACCATTGACTACATACAAATTAATAACACGAATGTCATCAATAGTTGCTGCCAGAATCCGGCGTTGAGGATCATCTAAGCCTTCAATATCTGTTACAACATCGCTGGCAGGAGATGAACTGATAATTGCAACTCCGTTGTAAGTTGGTTGCCCTGAGTAAACCACATGAAAACCAGCATCAGTTATTTCTTTTTCAGGAAAATTTTCATCTTTCAACTTGGTTTCTTGAATCGCTAAAACATCGGGTGAGTTTTCACTGCACCATTGTAAAACGTGTTCAAGACGGACTTTCAGAGAATTGACATTCCAGCTGGCAATTTTCATATAGGCTCTTTTTTTAAACTGTGCCAACTTTATCACAAATTCATTTTTTATAAAATAATAGGATAAAAAGCCGTTAAAGGTGGGATATAACATATGAAAACTTTTGCAGTGCATTGCCTGTCAAGTTTTATTTTTGTCGTGTCGTTTTGGAGAATAAAAGAGGTTCAATACCTAATGAAATACCAGATGTTTTCCAACGCTTAAACCTCAATCCTGACACATGGATGGATGAACTCAAAGCTTTTCGATCCAAACACAAAACAGCAGTTGGAACTCTTCAACAGCTAAGAGATTTTTGTAGTTCAGTTGGTAAATCCTTCAGGTTTGGAGTTCAGCTCAAACCTAAACTGGAATAGTAAAAAATCACAAATTTTCAATCCGGCTTCCTCAAGCTGAGGGATATTTTTGTCTCAGATAAGGCAAATTTCACAAATTCCCTCACAAATTTCATAAACACATATCAATAGTCAAAAATATTAGAAAAACAAAAAGAAAAACTGGCTAATTATCTAATGAATCAGCCAGTTATCATATAAAAAATCTTTCTTATCAAATGCGTGTCCTGTATTTTTTTATTCTTAACAAATGCGTGTCCCATATTGCTTCTTCACTAGAAAATCAATTGAAATTTATTTTTAATATGTGTATGTCCTTTATACTTTCACTGAATTATTGAGTTTTGGACAGGACACAATTACATTCCTATATATAACATCGCGATATTAGTAACTAAAAAAATAAATAACAAATAAAAACTAATAACTTTTTTATCAAAAGAGGTTCTTTTTTTTGATATATAATTTATAAACCCATCTATTACAACAGCCAAAAAAGTACCAATATAGAGAGGTATTCCAATAAAAACCACAAGCCTAATATCGTCGTGGCTATTTGGGTTATGAGAATCTATAATTATACCTAATAAGATAGGTATTAAACACATACCATAAACTAATCTATAATTCCCCAAGGATTTGTATATTTTTTCAAAATTAATCATTATTTGTAAACTTTAGTTTAACTCCTAAATCATCAATACTTTCAATAACTGTAGCTGCTTCATTTTGAATTTGTTGGTCGATAGAATCGTTTATTGAATTCCGTACATATTTTGCTGACATGTCAAACTTTGAATCAAGAGCATCAATTAACAGACCATCGGACATACCCTCTCCCCAACCTGGCACTTCTGAAAATCCATTTAGCAATCTTAAGGTTTTAGTATCGAACAAACCTAATACTGTACTAAAATCTTTACCAACGTCAATATTTTCTGGTCTTAGATTTTTAAATTCACCACTTGTATCTTCATTAAATAATTCAGATAACAACTCAAATTCAATCTTGTCTTTTCCTCTCGGGTTTGAACTTGAACAATAACCAGCTTTTATTGAACAATATGTTTTAGTTTCAGATTTAAATATTTCTTCTAGTTGAGTTTGTTTAATTTTTATTTGCTGAATTCTATTTGCCATTCTCACCTTGAAAGCAGGATCATTCTCAGTAATTCGTCCAGATTTTATACCGAACTTATATATTCTTTTCATTGACATAATACTGGTTTGCAATTCCTTATCTGGATATATAAAGTTAAGGTCAGTGGTATGTCCCTCTGATAAGCCATGACCAGTTATTTCTGTAAATGCCATTGCCTCAGGATCATTTATACTGTCTTTTGGGATATGATAACCAGAGTCTTTGCCTGGATGCTCTGAAAGGGCAAAATGATAAATGGTTTTTGCAAGGTTTGTTTGAAAATAGTCAACTGCTTTAACTGTGTATTTGACAAATGAATTTGTTAGTGCATGTAAACCTCTATTGTTTTTTCTTGTATAATCTCGACTATAGTCTATGAATGAGGTTGACACACTTTTAGCATCATACTTATCCACTTTATCAGGATATTGTGCCCCCAAGGCAACAATAAGAGAGTCTATTACATTTAATCCAGCAGCTCTTGAATCCAAATATTCATTATAGAAATGAGCAGCTTCATCACCTTCACCTGTTGGATCAACAAAATAGGTTGGATTATTGGCTGTATAATTATATCTGTGTAAGCTCGGAGGATTTTCAGGATTGCCGAATAACGGGTCTTCTCTCAAGAACCTGGCAGTGTTTGAGTCATAGTATCTGGCATTGGCGTTATAAAGTCCGGTGTCATCGTCTTTCTGATATCCGGTAAAGCCAAAGGGTTGTTCGCTGCTTCCGTCCTGGGTCAGCAGATTGCCGTAGGCATCATATTCATAACGGGCTTGGATAGAGCCATCAGTATTGGTCACTGCAACATTTGTGGAAAGTGAATCGACATGATAGAAGCTGTTGGTATTGTTGCGGGTTTCTGCCAGTTGATAACGGTTGCCGTAGTGGTATTGTGCGAGTGTGTTGCCTAATGTGTTGGTTTCGGCAATAAGGGTCAGTCCGTCATAGATATAGCGTTTTTCGCTGCCATTGTTTTGCTGATTGACTCGCTGACCGGAATAATCATATTGATAACTGATGGGTGGTGCGCCACCGATGGTTATGGATTTAACCCGCTGACGGGCGGTGTAATTGAATGTAGATGTGGTGCCGTTTTCAGTTTTTTCTGTTTGGTTGCCGGTTTCATCATAGGAGTATGTTGTGTTTAAGCCATTGGTGTCAGTGATAGAGACCAGTTGGTCACGGTTGTTGTAACCATAGGTTTTGCTGTTGGCATTGGCTCTTACGATGCAGGTGCCGATGAGTATAACAGTGATATAATCTTCAGTTTGGCTTTGAATCATTGAACCTTGTATAGATTTATTGTGTCGAAGCAGCATGAATAAGATATTTTTAATGCTGCTTCTGCCTTTTTCAATTCTCGCGCAATCCAGTTTAGTCGATTCCGCCAAAGAGCGTCTTAGTCATTTCGTCATTTACGATGGAAGTTATCAAAAAATTGCGTATCCCAATGGCGATGTGGATGCCAATAAAGGAGTTTGTACAGATGTGGTGATTCGCAGCTATCGTGCTTTAGGTGTGGATTTACAGCAATTGGTTCACGAAGATATGAAACAAAATTTTTCAGCTTATCCCACAATTTGGGGATTAACCCGACCTGACTCCAATATTGATCATCGCCGAGTTCCCAATTTGGAAACATTTTTTAAAAGACATGGCGAATCACTTGTGACTTCGCAAAATCCAACTGATTACAAACCCGGGGACTTAGTTACTTGGCGTTTGGATAACAATTTGCCACACATAGGTGTTGTTAGTGACGTTCCATCCGAAGCAGACCCAAACCGCTATAAAATTGTTCATAATATCGGTTTAGGTCCAAAGCTGGATGATATTTTATTTGATTATAAAATAGTCGGACATTTTCGATACAAGCAATAACTACTTTCTCCACTCCAGCGTAACATATCCGGATGCACCCGGCGTGTTGTAGCCATTAACCAGCTGATACTCTTCATCAGTCATATTTTCAAGTCGGAAAGCGAGTTTCCAGTTATCATTAAAACGATAAGCAGCTCTTAAATCAATAACGGTATAACCTTGCAAAGTCACACCGTAGTCCTCTCTTTGTGATGCATAACGCAGAGAAGAGCCTATTGAGAAGTTATTTAAATATCTATCAAAACTGATATTTAGTTTTTCATCTGGGCGGCGCAACAAAGCTTCTCCTGTATCTTTATTTTCAGCATCTTGAATCGTCGCATTGGCGTTTAATGACCAGTTTTGGAAATTCAATCCATAATTGATTTCCAGCCCTTTAATTCTGGATTCTAAGATATTTACCGGCTTGAAAGTCGGACCTTGATAGTCAAACAAGTTATCAATTTCATAGTGGAATATATTGACTGCTAAATTTTGATGAACTGATAATTTAGCTTTCAAACCAATTTCAAAATGAGTTGATGTTTCGGGTTTTAAGTCGGGATTGCCTTCAAAACTATAAAAGTTCACAAACTCGTCCAACTCCGACGAGTAGATAATCAATTGTCCTGATGGTGAATACAAAGCATTCATATCCGGTGCATGAAATGCCGTTCCGGCTGAAAAATTGAATCGAACCTTGTCATTAAATAAATAAGCCCAATCCAAATTGGCAGTCGTATCAGCTCCGTAGGTATTGTTATCATCATATCTTGCACTCATTGATAACGTATTTTGCTCGAAGCTACCCAACCAATTGACAAAAAAGGCTTTATTTGTACGAGACTCGGCATAATTGAAGGGACTCACCAAATGATGAATATAGCGCGCATCTTCCTCTTTGTATGAGAGACCAAGCCCGACTTTATGATTTTCTATTTGTTTGTTAGCCAAGAGATCAACACTCCGTCTTTCCGTATTGTAACCGTCTGAAAAAGCTTTGGTATCGATGGTATTTTTATTTCTGCCAATAGCTATTTCAGATTGCCATTGAGAAAAAAGCTCACCTTGCCAAACCAAACGACTCACTTGTTCCGTATTTTTAGAGTGACCGACATTAAATGAGGAATCAAAGTCAACATCACCCCTAGTTTCAAAATGTTTCAATGAAAACTGACTACCTGAATCCATTGTATAAGTAGAACCAAAATTGATACTTTTGTTTTTATAGCCATCGTCATCAGGATTGTAGCCATAAAGATTGTTTTCGTTCGTTGCCGAAAAACCATTTGACTCCTGATAACCTAAAGATAAAGAATATTGAAACTTGTCCTTTGAATTTCCAAGTGCTAAATCATAGCTTTGACTGTCATAACTGCCACCAGTCATTCTGATGGATGTTCCTTGTTGCTTCCGAGTAATAATATTAATCACGCCACCAATGGCATCAGTTCCGTAATAACTCACTCTGGTGCCTCTGACAATTTCAATTCTTTCAATTTGCGAAACCGGTAAATGCTCCCAGGCAAAACTTCCGGTTGCAGTCGAACCGGATTGCATGCCGTTAATAAGAACCAGCACATGATTAGAGTTTGTTCCACGCATGAAAACACTCGTTGCGCTACCAAAGCCGCCGCTTCTGGCGACATCAATTCCTGCTTGCAGAGACAAAATATCAAGAATATCTTTCGATTGCAGATTGTCAATTTCATCCCTGTCAATAACTGTTACAGATGGAATCACATCCTCTCTGCTTTGCTCATATCTGGATGCCGTAACTACGGTTTTATCTTGCTGATAAACTTCTTCAGAATATAAACTTTGTGAAAAAGTAATAGATGCCAAAATTGGCAATAAGTAGGGGTTTTTCATTGTAGTTCTCCATCGCCCACCGCGATATTAAAAAGTTAATATGGAAACAGGCAGGTCTCCGGACTCATTACATTGCACTTAACCCTTCCCGGTTTTTTTCAACCAGTGGTTTTGTTAAGCGTGCAGTAAATTACCGTTACGGGGGTAGTTCCGGAATAGGTCGCAAATAATAATTGAAAGCAACCGCACCGGTATTCCCTTTTCACCGATGTTTGAGGTACAAACATCGACACCTGTTCAATTTTTGACAATAGCCAAGAGTGCATTCTAGCCATGGAAACAAGATATAACAAATCAAAAACCCTGTTTTTGAAAAATAATTAATTTGTTGCTTCGTCAGTTATTTTTTAATCCAAATTGAGTTATGATTTAATCTGTTTAAACGACTTGTCTTTATGAAACTTCAACTTTTTACTTATCTTGTTGTGTTTTCCTCAACAATGTCAGCAAACTCAAAACTCACAACCATGGATATTCAAGCAGCCAACCGTTTAGCACAAATGCCTTTAGGTTGTGTTGAAGTGGAATATCCGAACAAACTCAACCAAGTGATTGGGAGCAATGATGATCTCAAATCTCCCAAAGATTTACATCCGGCATTTTACGGATGTTTCGACTGGCACTCTTCAGTACATGGACATTGGTCGATGGTTTCTTTATTGAAGAACTTCCCTGATGTTGCAGGAAATGAAACTATGAAAGCAATTCTGAAAAAAAACATCAGTAAGGAAAACATAGCAAACGAAGTCGAACATTTTCATGGTCAGCACAACAAATCATGGGAACGAACCTACGGATGGGCATGGTTGCTGAAATTAGCAGAAGAGTTGCATTCATGGAATGATCCACTTGCCAGAGAATTGGAAACCAACTTACAACCGCTAACTGAGTTAATTTCGCAGCGTTTTGTCGAGTTTTTACCTAAATTGTATTATCCAATTAGAGTCGGAGAACACACAAACACCGCTTTTGGAATGTCTTTTGCCTATGATTATGCGGTTACACTCGAAGATGAAAGTTTAAAGAGTATGATTGAGCAAAGAGCCAAAGACTTTTATCTGACAGATAAGGATTGCCCGATAACATGGGAACCCAGTGGTTTTGACTTTCTGTCTCCTTGTTTACAAGAAGTGGATATCATGCGTAAAATTTTATCCAAAAACCAATTTGACAAATGGATTCAGAAATTTTTACCACAACTGAAAAAGAAAAAATTTAGTATAGCTCCGGGAATTGTATCGGATCGCACAGATGGCAAATTGGTTCATTTGGATGGAGTGAATTTTTCTCGTGCCTGGGTGTTATATGCGCTTGGTAATCAATACCAAGACTATAAACATTTAACCTCACTGGCAGATACTCATGTTAGTAAGTCTCTGCCTTATGTTGTCGGCGATAGTTATGAAGGTGGTCACTGGTTGGGAAGTTTTGCTATTTATGCTTTAAACAGCTCCACACAGTCTCCAAAAGATAATGAATAAATCCGGTAAATTCGGCCCTGGAGTTCTGGTCGCAGCCGCTTTTATAGGTCCGGGAACGGTTACAGTTTGTACACTTGCAGGAGCTCAACATGGTTTTGTGTTGCTCTGGAGTATGGTGTTTTCAGTCATCGCAACGATTATTTTACAAGAAATGTCTGCAAGGCTTGGTGTGGTCGCCAGATTAGGAGTCGCACAGGCAATTCGTCAGGAAATCAAAATACCGGTGTTAAGAACAACTGCAATCATTTTAGTAATGTCCGCTATTCTGGTTGGCAATGCCGCTTATGAAGCGGGTAATATCAGTGGTGGCGTTTTGGGATTAGAAACCTTAAGTGGAAAATTACAAGTCTCAATCGGTCAGTTTTCATTGAATCTTTACAGCATTATAATTGGCGTTGTTGCATTCTTAATTCTTTACAAAGGCAGTTATAAAGCGATTGAAAAGACATTGATTACCTTGGTTTTAGTAATGAGTTTTGCTTTCGTTATCACCGCAATTATGACTCAACCTAATGTCGCAGAAATGCTGAAAGGTTTGGTTATCCCTTCCTTTCCTGAAGGAAGCCCGATGATAATTATCGCCCTGATTGGCACAACCGTTGTTCCTTACAATTTATTTTTACATGCTTCTTTGGTGCAGGAAAAGTGGCAATCTGCTGAAGATTTATCCAAAGCCCGCACCGATACTGTGGTTTCTGTGTTGCTTGGAGGGTTGATTTCTATTGCGATAATCATTAGTGCAACGGCGATGCAAGGTGCTGAAATCAGCAATGCTGTTGATTTAGCTAAAGCCTTAGAACCTGTATTTGGCAGTTTCGCCAAATATTTGTTGTCCATCGGATTATTTGCTGCCGGAATCACTTCTGCCATTACTGCACCTTTGGCTGCCTCCTATGTTGCTGCCGGATGTTTTAACTGGAACGATGATATCAAGTCTGAAAAATTCCGCAGAGTTTGGATTATCATTCTACTTCTGGGAATCATCATTTCGTCGTTTGGTTTTAAACCCATAGAGATTATCAAATTTGCACAAATTGCCAACGGCATCTTACTACCGTTTATTGCCGGATTTTTATTGTGGCTGATGAGCCGAAAAGAAATTCTGGGACAATATGTCAATTCAAAATTACAGAATAGCATTGGCTGGTTGATTGTATTAGTGACCTTGGTACTTGGGTTAAAATCTTTGGGTAAAGTGTTTGGTTTGATTTAGTTATGCAAATTGACATCAACTGTGATTTAGGCGAAGGAATTGGCAATGATGCAGAGCTAATGCCTTATCTGGGTTCCTGTAATATCGCTTGCGGAGGACACTTTGGTGACAAATCCAGTATGTCAAAAACCATATTGTTGGCAAAGAAACACAATGTAAAAATAGGTGCGCATCCCTCTTTTCCGGATAAAAAAAATTTCGGGCGAAGAATTATAGAAATCTCTAATAGCGATTTACATCAATCTTTATATCAACAACTTTCAGAGTTTAAACAAATCTGTGTAGAGCACGATGCTAAGATGCATCATGTCAAATTGCACGGAGCTTTATACAATCTCGCTGCACGTGATGCAGAAATTGCCGCTCTCACGCTCGATGTTTTTGCTCAAATTCAACCCGATGTAAAAATATACGTTCCATATAATTCGGCGATTGCACTTTTAGCAGATGATTATTTTCCGATAGTTTATGAAGCGTTTGCAGACAGAAGTTACAATGCTGATTTGAGTTTGGTGAATCGCAACCACGAAAACGCAGTCATTACCGATAAAATAGCGGCATTTGAGCAAGTATCCTCGATTTTAAAAACCAACAAAGTCAAAACCATTGACGG
>JAGRJP010000073.1 GCA_020442665.1 Lysobacterales bacterium | reverse complement strand
CCTTACATTTCGCTGAGGCACGGAGCAGAATTTGATATCAGCGAAACAAGTGTCTGAGCGTAGCGAGTTTTTGTTGAGCTTCAAATTTTGCGAGTACCGAAGGTAGCCTTTAGGCGAAAAAATTCTTCTGGAAAGAATTTTCACGCAAGCCCTCATGGATGAGGGTGAGTATCAGGACGATACGAATAAATGTTGGGGTGTCTTTCTTTTGCGTTACTTTTCTTGGACAAGCAAGAAAAGTAACTATGTTATAGATGCTAAAACAAATTCAGCATGACGAATATCAGTTTCCCTTCTGAATCCAAAACCGAAACAAGTCGCCTTTCTCTTCAATATGAACAATCTGATGCCCAAAGCGTTCGCACCAGACTTGTAAATCCAGGTCAGTATGCGGGTCGGTCACTTCCAAAAGCAAAACACTATTTGGCAGCATTTTTTTTATGGCTTGTGATGCCAGCAACAATGGTTGCGGGCATTGCAAACCTTTGGCATCAACAAAATTATCATATTCAATTGTCATGGTGGTAATTATAACTCATCGTGATAAAATTCCGCAGATGAATAAAACGAAAATACATATCCTCGGAATTTGCGGTACTTTTATGGGTGGTCTGGCTGCTTTGGCTCGTTCTTTGGGTTATCAGGTCAGCGGTTCGGACAAAAATGTTTATCCGCCAATGAGCACGCAACTGGAAAGTCTGGGAATCCAAATGCATCATGGATATGACAATTCAATTGATTGTATTGATAGTGATGAGTACATTGTCGGTAATGTGATGACTCGAGGAATGCCGGTGGTTGAATCGTTATTGCAAAGTTCTCAATATTTCACTTCCGGCCCTCAATGGTTAGGTGATAACTTATTGAGAAATAAAAAGGTTTTTGCGGTTTCAGGAACTCATGGTAAGACCACAACCACATCGATGATTGCCTGGATTTTACAAGATAATCGTAGAAATCCGGGTTTTTTGATTGGAGGTGTTCCTGCTGATTTTGAGATTTCGGCACGAAATACAGAATCCGAATGTTTTGTGATTGAAGCTGATGAGTATGATTCGGCATTTTTTGATAAGCGTTCAAAGTTTGTTCATTATCATGCGGATGTTGCTGTTTTAAATAATCTGGAATACGACCATGCGGATATTTTTGATAATCTGGATGCCATAAAAACCCAGTTTCATCACTTCGTCCGAACCATTCCGGGCAACGGCAAAATCATTCTCAACAATGATGATGAAAACCTGAAAGATGTTTTGAAAAAAGGCTGCTGGACACCAATTATCACCTTTGGAGAAAATGATTCTGCTGATATTTGGGCAAAGCCTTTAGCTGATGATTATTCAAGTTTTGATGTATATTATTACAATAAAAAACAGGCAACTTTGAATTGGAATTTAACCGGAAAACACAATATGCTCAATGCTTTGGCAGCTATTGCCGCTGCTATGGAAGAACAAATTACAATTGCTGATGCTATTAAAGCCTTACAAAATTTTAAAGGAATTAAACGACGGATGGAATTGATTGGTCAATCGCAAGGAATCACAATTTTCGATGATTTTGCTCATCATCCAACAGCGATTGCAACGACCATAGATGGTGTAAAAAATAATAATAACTGCCAACGATTAGTTGTCGTTTTTGAACCCCGAAGCAACTCTATGCGAGCCGGAGCTCATGCAGAACAATTACCTGATTCATTGAAGCAAGCCGATATTGCATTCGTAATGACTTATCCACAACTCAAGTGGCAACCCGGTATGAAAGAGAAACTCACAAAATCCGGCATAAAGACCGTGAGTTCAGTTGACGAACTGCTCGAACAACTTCAAAGTCTTTGTGAATCCGGCGATACGGTGATTTTTATGAGTAATGGCGGTTTTGAAAATGCTCCGAGGCGATTTTATCAATTACTGGAAGAAAATATATAATCCGTCATACTGAGCGGAGTGGACAATAGTCCACGAAGTCGAATGTATCTTTATATTGATGCTTAGCTATAGATAATACTTAGATTTCTCCATGCGCTTCGCTTAGTCGAAATGACGAGATTTTTCAGAAATCAGAAAAATCAATTAATAACTTGTACTTCCTGTTCCGGTCTCAGGCGTTCATTACCACGAATTATCACTTCATCACCTTCTGACAACAAGCCCTTCACTTGAATCATTTCTCCCTGTGCCATTCCAGGAATCACGTCCACTTTGTGAGCTTTATTATCAACAACTTTGTACAAAAATATTCCGTTATTGCGAATCACCAAGGCATCTCTGGGAACTGCTGTGACTTCCTGTTTTGCTTGTATCGGAACGAACACATTAACTGCCTCACCAGACCACAACCCACTATTTTCGGACGCAAGTCTTACTTCAATGGTGTGCGAACTTCCGGTTGCTGCCGGAACAAATTGTGTGACTAACGCTTCAACTGTTCGATTATCCATAGTTTCAACATTCCAAACAGCTCCGGTTTGGATTTGATTTTTGAATTTAAAAGGAACATAAACTACTATTTCCAAACTTCCGGACTGCATAAATTCAACCACATCATTTCCTGAATTGACAAGTTGTCCGGGTTTTGCCAGTTGTTGCATAACCACTCCATCATAAGGAGCTTTTATTTGCAGTTTTTCGACCTGGTCGTTATGTTGTTCGAGTCTTGATTTTGCCTGTTCTAAATCATTCTTTGCTGTTGTTAAATCTGATTTGTTTTGTTCCAAATCTGAAGGTGAAACCATATTTTGCTTGCTTAAATTTGTTAATCGAATATTTTCAGATTGAACAAACTCTAAACGCGCTTTATTGCTTTCTACTTCCGCTTGTAGCTCCTCTTTTCTGAGTTGCGCCTGAGAGTCAGCTAAACTAACGAGAATATCGCCTTGATTGATATTTGCACCGATATCGGCAATTTCAATCACAGTTCCTTTGTATTCACTTTTAATCGGAGCGATGTATTTGGCTTCTACCATAGCTGGAATTTTTCTTTCCGGTGCCATCATCACCTTTTCTGTTTTAGCCGTTTTGACAGGAGCAGGTCCGCCTTGTGAAAACGATGCTGTTGAAATCAATAAAAGAATAATTAATCTAAGCATTTTCAAGCTCCTGTTTTTCTGATAAATCTATGACCGAACTGTTTGAAAACAGTTTCAACAAACTCGGTAACAGAATTAAAGTAAATAGTGTAGATAAAAACATACCGCCAACAATCACACCGGCAAGTCCACGATAAAGTTCAGTTCCAGAACCGGGAACAAGCAGTAATGGCAACATGCCGAATATACTGGTCAAGGTGCTCATTAGAATTGGTCGAATCCTCAACAAAACAGCACTTTTTACGGCTTCATCACGACTCATGCCTTCAGCTTGACCTTTTCTGGCACGATCAACTAACAATATAGCATTGTTTACAACCAGTCCAAGCAAAATAATAAAACCAATCATTGTCAGCAAGTCCATTTGTTGCCCTATCGTTAAATTCATCAGCCGAATTGCCAATACACCTCCGACTGTTGCCATTGGTATCGTTGCAATCACCAACAATGAATCTTTGAAAGATTGGAACATCGCTGAAATCAACAGATACAGAATGATTATCGCTAACAAGAAAGAATTTGTTAAGCTTTCTAAGGCAATCGTTAACGATTCCGCAGTTCCACGATAATTGACCATACTGTTTTCAGGCAGGAGCTCTTTAAGCATTGGTGTCAGTTCCTGCTTTAAGGTATTCATCCCGGCTTCGAGAGCCACTTCATCCGGCAAAGTGACTTGCAAGGTTAAGGTTCTTAACCGATCCAGTCGTTGAATCTGGCTGGGTCCGGCTGTACGGGTAATTTGAGCCAAATCTCCCAAAGCTAATATTTCACCGGAACCTGTATAAAGCGGAACTTGTTCTAACTCTTCAGGTGTCAACCACTCATCATTTCGTAAAATAACATTGTAACGTCGGGTTCCGTCAAAATACTCACCAACAAAATTTCCTGCTCCCAACGCTCTGACGATTCCGGATAATTCAGCCCGAGTCCAACCGGCTTCCGCAATTGCTCTGTCATCAGGCAGCAAGCGCAGTTCCGGTTCACCATATTCTAATGATGGAGAAGGTCTGACTTGAGCACCGGGAATGAGTTGTTGGATTTTTCCAAATGCAATTTTTCCGGCGTCCAGAATTCCTTCAAAGTCTCCACCTTGTATATCCACATTAATTTGACGAGCTCCACCAACCCCTCTGAAAATAGAGGCTCTTCGGGCGAAACCAATAGTATCCGGCAATCCCCTGAGAATACTACCGTTTACGATATTCAACAAATCATCGACTTCATCAGAATTTTCAGCTCTCACTCCGAGGAAAGCTCGATCACCAAATAAACCAAGAAAATAGTTTTTTACTTTCGGCAGTTTTTCACCGGTTAAATAAGGTTGCATTCTGCCTTTGACCACTTCTACCAAATCTTCCTGTGCAGAAGCTACTGACAATCCGGGCTGTGTGAGCAAGAAGCCAAAACTCTGTTCTCTTTTGCCCGCAGGTAAATAATCTGCCGGTGGAATAATCTTATATGCAATAATCATCGGAACAAGTGTTAAACCGACAATCCAGATAATTTGCTTACGTCTGTTATCCGTAATACGGCTTATAAAATTTGAAATTTTTTCCCAAAGATCATAATGATGATCATCAAAATTATCATCTTTAATCCATTTCGATGCGGCCGCCGGAAGAACAGTCACAGCTACAATTAACGAAACAACCACTGAAACAGAGATTGTAACGGCTAAATCCGCAAACAACTGACCAGCTTCGTCTTTCAAAAAGATTATCGGAAGGAAAATAGCAACAGTAGTTGCTGTTGATGCCAACAATGCCGCCCAAACCTGAGTGGTTCCAATCAGCGATGCCAAGGTTGCCTTAACTCCTTTTTCTCGCTGTCTGACAATATTTTCAAGCACCACAATCGCAGCATCTAAAACCATACCGGTTGCAAATGCTAATCCGGCCAAAGAAATGATATTTAAAGAACGACCCAAAATTTCCATGGCAATAAACGATGCCAACAAACAAATCGGTATCGCAAGAGCAACAATTAATGCAGGAATGGCTCTTCTGAGGAAAAACCACAATACCGCAATTGCTAAAAACATTCCTAAGAACAGGTTGTTTTTAACCATCGAAATTGAAGAGTTGGTATAAATCGTTTCATCATAGAGTTGTTCGATGCTTAAGCCGACATCTTTAAGAACACCTTGTTCCATTTCCTTAATTGTAGCTTTCAACTCATCCATCACATCAAGTACATTCACCCCAGCCTCAGGAATGACATTCATCACAATGGCTTTTGTTCCGCTTTGCGTGATTGAACCAGAAACGTCTTGCATTTCCATTTTGATATCTGCGATATCTTTGAGATAAATTGGCTTGCCATCACGCCATTGCAAAATCATGTCTTGCAAATCAGTGGCATCATACTTGCCCTCATAGCGAATCGTGTATTTTCGTTTACCAACATCTTTTGTCCCTGCAGAAACATTTCTAAAAGAGTTGTTAAGACTGGAAAATTGCGTTAAATCCACACCAAGAGTAGCTGCCTTAAAAGGATCAAAAGTGATTCTCAACTCATAAGGTCTGCCACCAAATGAATTGACAGATGTCACGCCATTGATTTGTTCGACTTGGGGAACAATATTGTCATTCACGAAATCCTGATATTCAGCGATGTTTCTATCATTTCCGGGCAAAGGCTTCATTGAAAACCACGCAATTGGATTCCCTCCAAAGCGACTGGCTCCCAGATTCACGCGAGGTTCTGTGGCATCAACCGGATAAGATGGAACTTGATTGAGGCGGTTAATCACTTCAACCAATGCTCTTTGCATATCCATATCCGAAGAAAATTCCAAAGTTATGTTTGCGCCACCGGCACTTGCAGATGAAGACATTTCTTCTAAGCCGGGAAGACCTTGAAAAACTTTTTCTTGAGGTTCAAGAATTTCTGACTCTACTTCCTCAGGCGCTGCTCCTCGCCATGCAGTATCAATACCAATTGCAGGTCTTTCGACATTTGGAGCGAGTTGAATTGGAAGTTTTGTAAGGCTGATATAGCCAAAAATAGCAACCAGTAAAACACCCACGGCGACGGCGACTCGGTTATTTAAGGAGCTTTTTGTTAGTTGCACTTATTTGAACTCGATTAAAGTAGTTGATTATAAACAATAACATTCAATTGTTGACTATGCCATTAGTCATTATCTTTATTTTTTTCTATGTCAACTTGATTCGGTTGTATCTTACCTAGTCCCGGTCCTAACTCCCATTGCTCCGCATCAATGACTTCACGATAAGCATGCCATGAGGCGTGTCCAATGACCGGTAAAAATATTGCAAAACCGATAAAAGCGGTTGCGACCCCCAACAAAATTATCATCACAATTGTTAAACCCCACACAGCCATGACAAATTTGTTTTTCAAGACTGCATTAATGGAAGTCAAAATAGCAGTCACTGCATCAACATTTCTATCCATTAGCATTGGAATCGAAAAGGCTCCGATACAAAATACCACCGTTGCGAAAATTGCACCCACAGCTGTTCCTATTCCCAAAAATTTGACCCAATCCATAACATCCATACTCGACATGGATGAGAAGAAAATATGAACCATGCTTGCGGCTCGCGCCCAAATTAGAAAAACAATTAAAAATATAAACGCCAAAACCATTTCGTTACCGAAATATTTTTTTCCTTCTCTCAAACAGCGTAAAAACATTGGTTTTACGTCATTGTTGAGCTGACGACTGATTGAATAAAGCCCAATAGCAATTGCCGGCCCCATAAAGAAAAACCCGGCAATTAAAGCAATGGCAAGGACAATTGAGTGCGCATTATAAGCAATATAAGTTATGAGTAAGCTAACTAACATCATTATAATTCCATAAGTCAGACTCAGCCTTGGCACTCTCTTAAAGTCATACCAGCCTTTTTTGAGCCATCTGGCAGGAGCGTCCATATCCACATTTCTGCAAGGTGCAACCAGTGGTTTTATATACTCTTTGTTATCATTCTCAGACATTATTGAACCCTCTTTTTTCTTATAAATCTTACCAAAAAAAAAATAAATTCCAAGCAAATAGTAACTTTTACAAAGCCACATCGTTATTTAGATAAGTTTAACCAATGAGAAATAATTATGAAAAAAATAATATCAATACTAATACTGGCTCTTTCAATCACAACTTTGCATGCGAAGTCATTTACTGATGAAATCACCAAGGTTATCGGTTCAGGACCGGATGTAAATATTAATGTAGGTACAGGAATTATCAAGACCATTCTGGCTTTTTCTGATGATGATGACGCCAAGAAAGCAAATCAGTTATTATCCGGATTGAGCAAACTAAGAGTCTCAGTTTTTGAACTCAATAAAAATAAAAACTCAGAAAAACTGTCCGGTTTAATCACATCAAAAGTTGAGAAACTCTTATCAAACGGATATGAACAAATTGTCACTGTTAAAGAGGAAAAAGAGGTTGTTTATATCGTTGCTAAAGTAAATGACACAATGCTTGAAGACGCAATGGTGATTGTTATGGAAGAAAATGATGAACTAGTTCTTATAGATATGGAAGGTACATTAGACCTTAAACAACTGGCTAAAATCAGTGGGAAGTTTGATGTTGATTTAAGCAACATTGTTGTTGATTTGTAAAAAATAACTACTGAGATATAAAAAAGCCTGAAGATTAAATCTTCAGGCTTTTTTCGTGATAATGTATAAAATTAATACTTACAAGCAATTTACTGTAAAATTGACATTAGCATTGAGGTTTGTACCCTCAAGTATTCCATTACCGGGATTACTATCACCACTATCATCTATAGTACAACCTGTGGCACCAGCTGTTGCACCATCAATTGAAACTGCGTAATCGCTGCCTAGAGTTAATTGTCCTATGTTATAAACACCATTAGAACTTATTGGAGTGAGACCTTGAGTTTGTCCTCCCGACATCAATCTCAAGCTGAATGATTCAAAAGTAGGCAAACCACTAACTGTAGCTATAAATTGATAATCAGGAATTGGTACCGAAATATTAAACACTTGCAATTGTGATAAATCAACTCCTCCATTTGTCGTACCGCCGTCATCTCTCAGCTGAACTGAAATCGAAGCCGTTCCGTAATGTCCTGAAACTAAACTAAATTGTAATCTATTGGATTCAGGGTCAATTGTTACACTATGACCACCAATATCAGAATGAATTATTCCATCAGGGTCATTAGCAATTGAAATCAAGAACTCGCTTGTTTTTTGATTAGACTCAAACAAATTACCATAATCTATATTGGTAATAAAGTCATCCAAAGAAATAGCTTCAGGCACATTTGAATCATTACATGTCACTTGACCTGTAAGGCTGTCAACAACATTATCAATACAGACGAAACTAAAACTTGGTTCGTCATTAATTGGGTTAATATCCAAACCAAAAACTTGTTGTGTCGTGGTAATTCCATCATCAGCTATAATTGTAATCGTGGCTGACTGATTCTCAGTATTTGCGTTTGGATTTGGTACAATTTGAATCGATCTGTCTGAACCACCATTGTGCGAAATGATAATATTAGAAGGCGAATTAGGAATCACACTAGGGTTGGATGAGATCGCTGTCACTTCAATATCTGCATCATTCATGTTTGGATCGGTTACTGTGAAGTCAACAGCAGCACTTCCAGTATCTTCATCAAATGCATTCATTGATGAAAAATCAATGGTTGGAGCTATATTAGTTGTTGTCTGAATGATTTTGTAGGATACATTATTGAATGGAAGTGTATCCGTTGCATTTTTTACAAATGCTGCTGCCAACATCTCTATAGGCTCACCAACTGTTCCGTTGGGAATTTCAACAATTCTTGAAACACTGATGATTAGTTCTTCACCTGAAGCAATAAAAGCATTCTGCAGACTAACCAAATCAGTTCCGAAAGAAACGTCACCACAGTTTGTTGCTCCAAATGTTGCAACACCTACGTCACATGTCCAATCTGTACCACCAACCCCAGAAAAATAAGGCGAACTTGGAACAAGATTATAAAACTCTTCAAAATTTCCCGTTACATCTACAAAACCATTGTTTCTAACGACATACCTATAAGAGAAAATCTGTTGATTAGCTACAGAAACTATTTCAGGAAAAACAAAACCATTTGAATCTTGTAATTCAACCTCTAGGTCATTTAAAGCATCTTCAAATCCTGTCATTAAAATCACATCGTTGTGCATTCCTGTTTCAGTTGCACACTTTATTGTTCCATCAGTATGAATCGAAACTTTATTTTGAGATGGATTATAAACAGTGGATAAAACAGCGTTATTAGCTGTTTGAATTGGCAAGTCATTGGAGTCAGTTGCATCAAATACAATCTGAGACACTGAACTTCCCACACTAGAGCATACTATTGGAACACCGGCTTGAAAGCCAACCTTTGCCGGTGAAGGGGCTTGATAGTTATAGGTCACATTCCCAATAACATGCAAATCCTCTGAACCATTGAGCGAAACTTGAACCGCATTTGACGATCCTATAAAAATCACAGAAAGAATTGTGATTTTTGATATTCTGCTGATATATGAATGAATTCTCATACTTTTCATAATACTAAATTGTTTTAAAGGGTTTTAATTAACGTTTGCACGCATTTTAACTTCTTTTAAATTTTACTGTGTTAAAAGTTCGTTATAGGGGTTAAAATATTTGCAGATTTTCAATAAAACAAGAGGATTTCATGAAAAAAACTGCAACATTGCTTCTGATTCTACCATTTTTTGCTCTTAAAGCTGAAAATATTTTTGACAAAATGGATGATAAAGATGCTGTAAGTACTGGAATTTACAAACTTTCTGATGACGAAAAGGAGGCATTGGCAAAATGGTTAAAGCACTCTGAAAAAGAAATTATCAAGAAAGAGAGACAAAGAAACGTTGGTTTTGACCCAAGCACCAGAGAAAGAGATGCTATCTATTCTTATGTTGAAGGAGAGTTCAATGGTTGGCAAGGTGATGAGGTTTTCAAATTAGGAAACGGACAAGTCTGGAAACAAATGGACAACGGTACAACATTCTACATTCCGAAAAGAACCAATGCAGAAGTTGTCATAAAACCAAAATCCATGGGAGCATGGTATCTCTACGTTGCCGGTTATAACAAAGGGGTCCGTGTTAAAAGAATAGAGTAAAACTTCGAGTTTTACTCTATAAAACCTACTACATTAATTTTGTTTTGAGCGATTTTTTCTGTTTTTAAACCGATCCAGTATCACATACCAGACAGGGATTAATAACAGAGTAATAACTGTTGCGAATAAAATACCGAAAGCAAGCGATATCGCCATAGGTATTATCACTTTCGCCTGTAATGAAGTTTCCATTAACATTGGAACCAACCCAAAAAAGGTTGTTAGTGAAGTTAATAAAATCGCTCGAAATCTGTGAGTTCCGGCTTTCATTGCCGCTTCCAGTGTTGAATGACCGGACAACCTGTATTTGTTAATGAAGTCAACCATCACCAAAGAGTCATTCACAACCACTCCACCAAGAGCAATCACACCAAAAATCGAAATCATACTCATGGTATATCCCGTTATCCAATGACCAAATATCGCTCCGGTCACACCAAAAGGAATCACCATCATGATAATCAACGGCTGTGTATAGGATTTTAACGGAACAGCCATCAGCATATAAATAAACAACAACGCAATCACAAATCCTTTCATCAATGAAATCGCCAGTTCAGCCATTTCTTTGGAAACTCCATCGGCAGCTGATTTCACCGAAGGGTATTTTTTCATCAACTGACTAACAAACCCACCCGGAGCTCTTAATTCGGACATAATTGAATTTGGGTCAACCAATCTTAAATCCGCATCACCTGTAATTGTACTGGCTCGTTTGCGGTCAATTCGGGTAATCACATCACTGGCTTTGCCCAAAGTAATATCTGCGACGCTGGTAATTGGAATCGCCGTTCCGTCTTTTAAACGGATACGCATATTATCCAATGTCGCCATTGTTTCCCTTTCGGATAAAGGATATTTCAACATCACTTTGACTTCATCAACTTCACGTTGAATTCTTTGAACTTCCTCTCCGTAAAAGGCTTGTCTGACCTGACTAGCCAAATCCCTTTGAGTTAATCCTAAATTTCGACCTCTTTGCTTGAGTGTTAATTGAACCTCGTCTTTACCCTCTTTCATGGAGTTGCGAATATCAGTCACTCCGCTGTATTCGCGAATTTTGTCGGCCAACTCAGCCGATGCCATGCTTAATTCTTCAATGTTATCCGAAGTCAGCTTGAATGCAATTTCAGGGCCATCTCCCGGACCAACCAATGAGCCATAAGCCAAAACTTCCGCTCCGGTAATTTGTCCGACTTTTTCTCCCCAAAGTTTTAAAACTTCGTCACCGTTCAGAACGGCACTATCATCTTTAATCAACTCAACGACAATTCGTCCATCCAGTTGGTTTTGTTTCACAACAGACATGTGCTCAACAACCAGACCTTTTTCTTTACCATTTTTTGCGGAATATTCCTTATCAATATCCAAAACAGCTTGTTCAACCAAAGCCAAAGCAGCTTCGGTATCTGAATCAGAGGTTCCTTCAGTCATTTGAACTTGGGCAAACAAGAAATCCGCAGTAAAAGCTGGATTCATCACAAACCGAACCACTCCTGTTTTCACCATGGCTATAGAAAGAACAAAAACACACAGAAACACAAGGCTCGATAAATAAGGCCTTCTCACTGCTTTGTTTAGAATCGGTTGATAAATTTTCTCAATAAAATTATCTAGTGATTGATTAACTTTACGTTGAATTCTCAATAAGAATCCCGGATGGTCAGTTCCCATATCCTCAACTTTCATGTGAGCCAGATGAGCCGGTAAAATCAATTTTGACTCAACCAGAGAAAACAGCAAATTAAGAATCACCACCCAACCAATAGCTTCAAAGAAACTACCAAACATCGTTCCAACAAATAACAAAGGCACAAATGCAGCAACAGTCGTCAAAACTCCAAATGTCGCAGGTAAAGCGACTTTTTGAGCTCCTCTCACGACACTTTCAATGGAATGTCCTTTGTGCTGAACTTCTTTATAAGCACTTTCACCAATAACAATGGCATCGTCAACCACAATACCCAGCACCAGAATAAAACCAAACAGGCTGAGCATATTGATGGTAATTCCCATATAACCCATCACCATGAAAGTTCCTAAAAATGCAACCGGTAATCCAACCATCACCCAGAAAGCCACTTTCATTCTCAGAAACAGAGTTAAAATCAACAATACCAGAATTGCACCAAGAAAAAGGTTCTTAGTCATCAAATCAATACGTCCATTGACATAGTGAGAGATATCCGACCAATGCGCCATTTTGACTCCCTCGGGCAACTTGTTTTGCTTTGCAGCCACATACCCCTTTACTTGATTGGTCACATTGATAATGTCGTCATCTCCAATCGCATCCACTCGAATCGAAATGGTTTTTAACCCATCAAAAGTTGCAAAACGGGAAGATTCGGCAAATCCGTCGGTGATTTCAGCAATATCTTTCAGTTTCAGAATCGTTCCATCAGCATAGCTGCGAACCACAATTTCACCAAAATCATCTTTCGTATCCGCCTGACCCAAACTGCGAAGCAACACATCGCCTTTATTGGTTTTAACAGCTCCAGCAGGTAAATCCAATGATGAAGAACGAATAGCTAAAGCGATTTCATCAAAGGTTAGTTGATATTTTCTCAGAGTGTTTTCGCTCACCTCAATTCTGACTTCCAAATCATTGGCTCCAACAACTTCCGCTGAAGAAACTCCATACAAATCATTGATTTCATCTCGCACATCCA
>JAGRJP010000072.1 GCA_020442665.1 Lysobacterales bacterium | reverse complement strand
TCAGAAGAAGACTCAGAAGAAGATTCAGAAGAAGACTCAGAAGAAGACTCAGAAGAAGACTCAGAAGAAGACTCAGAAGAAGATTCAGAAGAAGATTCAGAAGAAGATTCAGAAGAAGATTCAGAAGAAGATTCAGAAGAAGATTCAGAAGAAGATTTAGAAGAAGATTTAGAAGAAGATTCAGAAGAAGATTCAGAAGAAGTGCCTGAGTTAAGAGAATTTACATTAAAAGACATTAGGGTTCAGGAAGACTTGATGGAGCAAGACGAACTTGAAAACGAGGAAGATGAAGTAGAAGTTTTAGAGTTTGAGGACATCGCAGAAGTCGATGAGGTAATTGATTTAAGCTCAGTCGATTTTGGTGATGAAATTAAGACTGTTGAAGAGCCAAAATACAGAGAAGTCATTTCATCCAGCTACGAAAGTAAAGAAGAGTCATCTGATGATGTGGATGAGTTCGATGAAGAGTTACTTGAAATCTTCAAGGAAGAAGCTGACGACATATTAGATAGGACAGAGCATTTACTTACTGAACTCGAAGAAAATCCGGATGATATAACCTCGATTCTCGCCTTGCAACGTGATTTGCACACATTAAAAGGTGGTGCAAGAATGGCGGGATTGGAAAATATTGGTGAGTTGAGCCATGTTCTTGAATCCTTGCTGGAGAAAGTCAGTGAAGAAGGACGGAGTATTGATAGTAGAGCATTAACAACCGTTCAAGAGTCTTTCGACCTGCTAAATAAAATGAAAGGTGAGAAAGATTATGGACAAAGTTCTGATATTTCTCATATCGTTGAAAAAGTTAAATCACTGATTGGTGGGAAAGAAGCTGCAATTCCTGAGGAGTCGAAATTCGACCAGTCTCACTTTGCAGATTTGGACATTGATCCGACAATCTCAAAATCTGTTGATTCAGAAGACGATACAGACAAAGAAGAAACATCAACTAAGAAAAAATCCAACGTGCTGTCCGGAAACCAAATTAAGGTAAACTCTGAACTCCTTGATAATTTGGTGAATTATGCCGGTGAGGTGAGTATCTATCGATCTCGTCTTGAGCAGGAAATTGGATCTTTCCGGGTTAACTTATCAGAGTTGGGTAACACAGTTGCCAGGATTCGTGAGCAATTAAGAAAACTGGATGCTGAAACCGAAGCGCAAATTATTTCGACCTTCCATTCGGAATCGGATGAAGAAGATTTTGATCCATTGGAAATGGACAGATTCTCACAATTACAACAATTGTCAAGATCGCTTGTGGAGTCGGTATCGGATTTATCAAGTATTCACAGTTATCTTGATGATGTTGCCAGAACTTCTGACTCTTTATTAACACAACAATCTCGGGTAAATACGGAACTGCAAGAAGGTTTGATGGAAACTCGATTGGTTTCCTTTAACTCCATTGTTCCACGCTTGAGACGTTTGGTAAGAACAACCGCAAACGAATTGAACAAGCAAGTTAAGCTAGATGTTCGCGGTGCCGATGATGAAATGGACAAAACGGTTCTGGAAGGTGTGATTGCACCTTTGGAACACATGTTGAGAAACTCTTTAGCACATGGTATTGAGAAAGATCGTGAAGCTGTTGATAAACCAAAACAAGGTTCTGTCAATATTGACGTGCGTCGTGAAGCGACCGAGGTGGTTATCAGTGTTGCGGACGATGGTGCGGGAATTAATCGTAAGAGAGTAAAAGAAATTGCGATAGAAAGAGGTATTTTGAAAAAAGATGCTCTGATTTCCGATACAAATATTGATCGATTAATTCTTAATAGTGGATTTTCAACAGTCGATGAGGTTTCCAAACTCGCAGGACGTGGAGTTGGTATGGACGTTGTCAGTAACCAGATAAACTTGCTGGGTGGAAGTTTGGATATTTACTCTGAGCCGGGTAAGGGAACGCGATTCAATATCCGATTGCCATACACATTGGCACTTTCTGCTGCATTGTTAGTAGAAATTGCTGAAACAGTTTATGCGATTCCTGTATCCGGTTTGGAAGGAATTATTCGGATGTCTTACGCTGATTATCAAGAAAAAGTGAAGAATCAAGACTTTGTTTACGAGTATGCAAATGAAGAATATCAAATTCATGAGTTGAATAAATTATTGGACATTGATTCTGAAGTTGTGATTGAAAACAATCAGATTCCATTGGTGATGATACGTTCCGGTGAAAATGGTGTGGCACTTCGTGTTGATAGAATTTTAGGTTCTCGCGAAATCGTTGTGAAATCTGTGGGTTCGCAAATTTCCAGTGTTCCCGGGATTTATGGCGCCACAGTGCTTGGAGATGGTAATGTCGTTCTGATTTTGGATATTATTCCTCTGGCAAGAGCTTACATGAGAAAACTGGAATCTCTTGATGATACGGTTCAAGTTGCGATTCAGGAAGAAATTGAGAAAGATCCATTAGTCATGATTGTTGACGACTCAATTACCATGAGAAAAGTTGGAGAAAGGATACTTCGAAGAAATGAGTACGATGTTGTAACCGCTAAAGATGGTTTGGATGCTTTGGATAAACTGAAAGAAGCCGTGCCCGATGTGATGCTGTTAGATATTGAGATGCCAAGAATGGACGGTTACGAGTTGGCAATTGAGATGAAAAAAGAGCAAAAGTATGCCAATGTTCCAATTATTATGATTACTTCCAGAACAGGTGAGAAGCATAGACAGAGAGCAATGGACTTGGGTGTGGATCGTTATTTAGGTAAACCGTATCAAGAAGCAGAGTTATTGGAAAACATCAAAGAACTTATTAAAGATAGAGAATAATCATGTCAAATGAAATCCGCGGAATTATGATTCCTGTAACTACAGAAAAAAGAGTTTTGCTGCCGAATGCGATTATTGCAGAGGTAGTAACTTATACGGATTTGCAATCAATTGATAATGCTCCGGATTGGTTGTCAGGTAAAATTGACTGGCGTGGTTATGATGTTCCAGTTCTGTGTTACAACTCATTATCAACAGGCGGAACTGCCAAACGTGATAAAACAGGGCGGGTTGTCGTCGTTAAAGCTCTTGGAGACAATGAAAAAATTCCATATTTTGCTTTGCTTGTGGAAGGTGTTCCAAGACTGCAACTGATTACTCAAGGTGACTTACAGGTTCATGAAGTCGATTCGGACATTAGCAATGCCATCGCTTCAATGGTAACTGTTCAGGATGAAATGTCAGAAATCCCGAACATTAAATTCATCGAATATGTTTTGGCAGAGTCGATCTAAAATAAAAACCAATTAGAGAAATTATTCTCCAATATCAATCTGCTTGTTTTGTGCAAGTGCCAGTTCTCTCAACTTGATGATTTCGTCAATTTTAAGTTGGTACTCACTATCAAGCAAAGCTCCCTCAGGAGGAGTTTGCCACTGGCTTTTATCAATTGAATTATAATAACTCCAGTAATCGACGGACAATTCACTTCGTTTGGAGTTGTTTTCAATAAAATCAAATTCCTTGATAATGTTTACAAAATCCGAAAATTCCTGTGATTCTATAGCTAATTGTGAAACGATTGACATCAAAGTTTGATGAGAAAAACGTCGGATAGCCGGATAACTGTCTTCCATTGCAAACAATAGATGCGGAATCATAAAATACTTCTCATTCACATGTAATATTTCAGATTGATAACTCATGTTTTTTGCTGCAATTCCTCGTTCAGCCGGATCGCCGGAATGAAGTTTATAAATTGTCTGAATCATGTTATTGTGTGAGAAATCTGTAACCTCACTATTTTGCCATAACTCTTGTTGTTTATCTGTAATCCAAGTATCCGTTTTATCAACGTGACAAGCAGCGCATGCATTGGGTTTGTCAATAGCGAACTCGTTTGAAGGATTTGGAGATTCAATTTTATGACTCCGGTGAAAGTCCATTAAACCATAAACAATTTTCGGCATGTGACAGTTGTAGCATAAACTACCATCAGAATTTTCTTCATGTTTGGTGTGTGCAGAAATATTCTGAGCGTAATTTTGATGACATTGCAGACATGGTTTATTCGTAAGGTTTTCATTTTTTATCATACCTTCAGGGTTGCCCTCATGCATGGAGTGACAATCATTACATGTTAAATCGGCTTTTGTGTGACATTGGGATTGTAATAAACCTTGATACTCATAAGCTGATAAACGAGGAGTGCCGTCTTTCCAGAAGCGTAAACTGAAAATATCACTTTGAACATTGTTAATTTTTGAACTTTGCCAAACAGGATTGACATGATCTTGTAAACTATCGCCCGGACGATAAGTTGGTCCGGTTTCCATCCATGTTTTTGCCATGTCGAAAGTCTTGGGTGTTCTTTGACCATGACATTGTCCGCAAATATCCATGGATTTCTGAGCAGAAACTTTTTCAGGATGAACAATGCTTAAATCACTATCATCACTAAAGTGGAGATAATATTTTCGTATTGGATTTTGACTTAACCTGACGTGTTCTTCACCATTTGCGTGACAGGATTCACAACCAATTCCTAAATCACTGACATGAGATTGAAATCTTGAATTGACTTTAAGATTTAGCGCTTGCCCTTGTTTACTGTTTTGTAAAATTTCATCATAGTTCAACATGTTAGGTTGAATGCCGGTGTTGTGGCAAAAGATACAATTTTGATTCCATAAAGCTGTATGATTATCAAAACGTTGATGGTCACTACCAAGAAATGCTCCATTCAAATGAACCCAACGCTGATCGCCAATATGCCATAAAAGTTCTAAACGGTAATAATTTCCTTCAGTATTATCAGTTTGAGCTAAATATTGTTGATAGCGTCTTGAGCCAACAGTTCTTTTGATTTCAAGAGTGTTCAAGAGTTGATTGGTTTGCGGGTCGTAATAGGAAAAGTAGTATTTACCATTTTTCTTAAAAGGTTGAACCGTAATTCCCCAGTAAGTGTATTTTTTGCCATCAAAATGACCAACGACAGATTCATCATTGGCTTCCTGAGTCATCGTGCTGTGATAGGTTTTTCTCCAGGAATCGAACTTGTCCTCATGGCAATCCTTGCAGGATTGAGCACCTGTGTATTGTGTTGCGTGAAAGTCAGCTGGAATAGCAACCGATTTTTTTGCATAAAAATAGGAAAAAGCAAAGCCGATGACAATTAGAAAAAGGATAAGATATGGTAGAATCTTTTTACTCATGAATCTGATTATAAAATATAATTCGAATGAGATTAAATAATAATTGTCAGAGCTTAATACTTTTAAGGAATAACATCATTTAATGAACTTACCATTGTTTATCGGCTTGAGGTACACTCGGGCAAAGAGGAAGAATCACTTCATTTCATTTATCTCGCTGATTTCAATGGCGGGTATTGCCATTGGAGTTATGACAGTGATTGTTGTAATTTCTGTTATGAATGGCTTTGATAAGGAACTCAAGGAAAGAATGCTGGGCTCTGTGGCACATGCGACGATTTCTGCATACGGACATGATTATATTCAAGACTGGGAAAGTGCCATTAAAATTGCTGAAGAAAATCCCGGAGTTGTCAGTGCTGCACCATATGTTGCTTCTGAGGCAATGATTCAGGGATACCGAACAACAGGAGCATTGGTGCAAGGCGTTTCTCCTGAATACGAAAAGAATGTCACTCAGTTAGCCGAAAAGATGAAATATGGTTCAATGGAGGATTTGATTTCCGGTGAATACAATATCATCTTAGGCGTGGATTTAGCAGCACAATTGGGAACTGGTCCCGGGGAAAAAGTTGTTGTTTACATTCCCCAATTTAAAACCACGGCAGTTGGTGTTTTGCCCCGATTGAAAAGATTTACCGTTGTTGGAATTTTTGAAATGGGTGCTTATGAATATGATGCAAAATTGGCTTTAATTCATTTGAATGATGCTCAAAATCTGGAAAAAACCGATGGAGGTATTGAAGGAATCCGCATCAAAACAACTGATTTGATGAAAGCACCAAAGATAGCCTATGAGATTGAAGAAAAACTCGGTGGTTTCTTGCGAGTCAGAGACTGGACTCAGGAAAATGCGAATTTCTATAAAGCGACTCAGCAGGAAAGGGTTGTGATGTTTATTATTCTTTCGATGATAATTGCCGTAGCGGCGTTCAATATTTTATCTACGATGGTGATGCTGGTGACAGAAAAAAACAGCGACATTGCCATTTTACGAACATTGGGAATGTCAGGTTCGCAGGTAACCCGAATATTTATTATTGCGGGTGTGGTGATAGGAGCTATTGGTACAATTATAGGAACTGCACTTGGGCTTTTGATTTCATTCAATGTCAGCTCGATAATTTCATGGCTGGAAGGCTTTTTTGAAGTGGATTTTATGTCTTCGGATGTGTATTACATCAGTGATATAACCGCAGATGTTCATAGTTCTGATGTCATATCTATTGTTGTGATTGCTTTTACGTTAACAATTTTAGCGACGATTTACCCGGCATGGAGAGCGAGTCGAATTCAACCTGCGGAGGCATTGAGATATGAATAACTCAGAAATCATTTTACAATGTCATAGTGTTCATCAAATTTTTAAAGACGGTGATACTGAAATTCCGGTGCTAAATGGCATAGATTTTCAAATTGAACATGGCGAAAGCGTAGCGATTATGGGTGCCTCCGGAGCCGGTAAAAGCACGTTACTCCAATTGCTCGGTGGTTTGGACAACCCAACTTCGGGTAGTGTGATTCTCAAAGGGAATGATTTTTCAAAACAAAACAGTAAAAAACGAGGTTTATTGCGTAATCAATATTTAGGGTTTGTTTATCAGTTTCATCATTTACTTCCTGAATTTTCTGCATTGGAGAATGTCATGATGCCTTTACTTATTGCTAAAGAAAGTAAAAAGTCTGCAAGTATTAAAGCAGAACAATTGCTCACCAAGGTTGGATTAAAAGACAGATTAACTCATCGTCCGGCACAATTATCCGGTGGAGAACGACAAAGAGCAGCAATTGCTCGGGCTTTAGTAACCAATCCGGCTTGTTTGTTAGCTGATGAACCAACAGGCAACCTTGATGAATCCACCGCTTCGGAAGTTATGGAATTGATGCTAGAACTAAACAAACAGCAGAATAACGGTATGATTATTGTCACTCACGATAAACATTTGGCATCAAAGATGAACAAAATCTATGAACTCAGCGGTGGTCATTTGGTTCGACAATAGTTGAATTGAGGCAAAGGATTTGTCATGATAATTTTCTCCGGCAGTTTTTTGTTAGCAATGAGTCAGTTGCTCTGGATTGAGCAAGCCGGTTTCAATGTTTTGATATTCTGCTTCGTTGGTCTATTTGCAGTATTTCTTCTCAGGAAAAAACTTTCACAGCCAATATTTCTTCTTCTTTGCGGCTTATTTCTTGGAAGTATTCTTGCAAACTTTTCCGCAATCAATGCAAAAAGACACCAATATCAAGACACAACCATTGACACGATTGAAGTTGTTGGAACGATTGTTGATTTACCGGTACTAACCGATATGGGACGATTGGGAGTCCGGCAGAAGTTTGCCTTTGCTGTCGAAAACTCAAAGCCCGAGTTCCCATTACGAAGAATTCTGGTGAGCTGGTATAACAATGAAACAATATTGAAAGCTGGGCAAAGCTGGGTTCTTGAGGTCAAACCCAAACCCATACACGGTTTTAAAAATCCGGGGTCGTTTGACTATGCAAAATGGTTGTTTCGACAAGGCTATGATGCAACAGCGACTGTCAGACAAGCAGAGTTGTTTGAAGAGAAAACGCCGGGATTATTGAATCATATCAATCGTGCTAGATCCAATATTGCTGATTTGATTTCAGAAAACATCAGTAATCCCAGAGTTGAGGGTTTAATCAGAGCTTTAACAATTGGCGACCGTAGTCTGATTGATTTTGAAGATTCACAAATGTTTCAACAAACCGGGACAGCTCATATTATTGCGATATCGGGTTTGCATATTGGTTTGGTTGCATTGATAGGAATTTTCATTGGCAGATTGTTCTTTGCAATATTTCCAAGCGAACGATTCAATCGTTTTAAATTTGAAGCGGTATTTACCATATTTTTAGCTTTGATTTATACCTTGCTTGCGGGAGCGTCTATCCCAACGCTTCGAGCACTTATCATGGTTTTTGTGTTTGCAATCTCACCTATTATTAAACGAAATATCTCACGCTGGATCTCTTTGTCAATTGCATTAATGTTAGTATTATTATTTGATCCATTCAGTGTTCTGGATGTGGGATTCTGGTTTTCTTTTACCGCAGTTGCTATCTTGATTTATGTTTTTACCGGACGGAAGCCATATCACTCGAAACTGATAAGTATTACCAAAGCACAATTGATGATTCTAATTGGATTAATGCCTTTGATGTTGGTTATTTTCAATCAAATCAATCTATTAACACCAATTATCAATTTAATCATTTTGCCTTTAGTTTCTTTGCTTTTAATTCCAACAATTATGTTTTCATTGCTGATTACTCCTGTTTCTTCGGAACTAGGAGGATTGGCATTTTCGCTAACAGAATTTATTTCTGAAATTTTCTTAGGTATTTTAGAGTTTTTCAAAGATTTTGATTATCTGGTAGTTTCAATAACAAGTAGTGGTTTTCTTATCATTATTGGCTTGATTGTTTTTTCCATATTGGTCATTTCTTCTTCAGTTTTTCGCTGGCGTTGGTTTGGCTTGTTTTTGCTATTACCAGTTTTTATAAAACCTGAAAATAGCATTGAAGATAATGAGTTTAGCGTTAATGTGCTAGATGTCGGACAGGGATTGTCGATTGTGGTTAGAACTAAAGATAAAGTCCTTCTTTATGATACCGGAGCGAAATACGAGTCCGGATTTTCAATGGCAAATGCAGTCGTGATTCCTTTTTTAAATTATTCAGGGATTACCAACATTGATAAAGTCATTCTTTCTCACCTCGATAATGATCATGCTGGTGGCATTGAGGAGATTTTGAAGAAGTACCCAAATGCTGAAACATTATCAGTTGATGGTAATTATGAACCGTGTCAATCAGGCGAGAACTGGAAATGGAACAATATCAGTTTTACCATTCTAAGCCCGTTTGAAATCACACCTTATCTTGGTAATAATTCATCATGTGTGATTCACATTCAGTCTGAATATGGTTCGGTTTTACTTACAGCAGATATTGAAGTACCGGTTGAGTATCGGTTGACTCATCACCTTGAAACAGCAATTGCAAGCGATGTTTTAATTGTCCCTCATCATGGAAGCCGAACCTCTTCTGATTTGGACTTTATTCAAGCAGTCAATCCGAAATTTGCAATTAATTCATCCGGTTTCATGAATCAGTTCAATCATCCTCATCCTCAAATTAAGCAAATTTACCTTGAAAAAGGTATCGAATTTTATGACACACAAGAAAAAGGAAGGATTGAAATTAAATTTTTGAGTGAAGGAGTTTTAGTTGAATCTTACAAAGGCTTAAAAAGAAATATTTGGGATTTGTGATTACTCCTTTGAAAGAAAGCTGATTTTTTCTGTTACCTCTTTTATTGCTTCCTCATCACGACGACTTTCTTGTAATAATTTTTGTAGTAAAGTATGGTAAGTTTCTAACTCCTTACTTTTTTGATTAAGTTTGTCGTAGATTTCTGCAAGATTAAGCCATGCTTGAGTTGCAATTAGATGCGTCGGATAGTTTATCCGATTGTACATATTTATCGCTTCTTGTGTTTGTTCCAGTGCTTTGTTATTTCTACCTTGTAACAAATAGATTTTACCTAATAGTGTTATTTCGTTTGCAATAAAACGGTGATCTCTTTCCTTAAAAACTTGTTTGAGTACATCAATTGCTTTTAAAGTATATATTTCAGCATCAGAATAATTCTGCTCTGCATCAATTAAAATCATCGCCTTGTTGCCAAGAACCGTACCGTAATCAATGTTAATGGTTTTGGTATCCTGAAAAATTTTTATTGCTAAATCATTGTATTTGCGAGCTGTGTCGTATTCTTCCAATAGCCGATAGTTTCTGGAAATATTGTCATAGGTTATTGCCAACAGAGGGTGTTGTTCACCTAATATTTTAGTTCGCATATCTACAACTTTAAATAATGAATCAATGGCTTTTTGATACTGTTTTAGGTCTTTATAAACAGTAGAAAGATTGTGATATAAAGTCGTTTCGAGCTCAGAATCTGTGACAACATTTTTATCTAAGTAGGATAGTGCTTTCAATAAATCTTGTTCAGCGGCCTCATTGTTGCCAGCATCGGCTTTGATTAAACCGACAAAGTTATAAGTGTTTATAATAGCGGTTCTAAATTTCTTTTCATCTTGTAAATAGATTTGCAGCAATTCATCAAACATACTGATTGCTCTATCATGTTCTCCCAACTCTTCATAAGCTGCAGCCAAGTTAAATCTCAATGGGAGGTATTCGGCTTTGTCATATAATAAATTTTCTTCTGCTATTTTTTTAGCCATAAGCAGAACATCGCGCATTCTGGTATAGTCATTAGCAAAAAACTCTATCTCTGAAAGCTGAACAAGAGTGATAATATTTAACTTAGCATCTTTAATTGAGTGACTCTCAAATAATTTTAAAGATTCTTCATATTGATTTCTAGCCAAGTCAGATTGACCTCGCTTCCCATAAACATTACCAATAATGTTTTTAATTCGAATTAAAACTTGTGGTTTATCTTCCAGTTCCTCATCAACCCGTTTGGCACCGTCTTCAAGGATTTCAGAAGCAGTGATTTCTTTCCCTTGCTGGTTATAAGGGTTGGATGCAGTGAAGAAACTCTCCAAAAAAGCAGTGACTTGTTCAGCTTCATCTTTAGCAGTTTCTGCTTCAAGACGAGCTTGTTCTGCAATATTTCGGGCTGATTCGGCTTCTAGCTTTTGTTGTTTTAAGTCATAAGTGTATTTACTGAATGCCAGAACTGACAGCAAGAGTAAAGCTGCAATACTAAATTGTTTGATACGACGTTTGGGTTTGTTGATAATTTTATCGAGCTTTTCAATCGCATCAAAAGCTGTTGGTCGTGAAGCCGGTTTACGAGCCTTCATGCGATTGATGAGTTGAGTTAAATCAGCAGGAACATTTTGAACTTCATCGGTTTCGCCTTTTTGAGCTCGTTTCAATAATTGCTCATTGGATAAATCCGATGAGTGAGCCGGTTGTGATGAGAAGATATCCTGAAAGATGATTCCAAGGGAATAAATATCTGAAGCTGTACTGATTTCCTCAAGTGTGGCTTGTTCCGGTGACATGTAACCCAATGTGCCGACAATGGAACCGGCTGCAGTTTTTGAAATCGGTAAAGTCGGATGCATGTCGGTTTTTTTCTGATTGCTTTGTTGTTTGAGTGATGCTGAAATTCCAAAATCCAGAATCTTAATACTTCCATCTTTATTGATAATGATGTTATCAGGCTTAATATCACGATGTACAATATCTTCATTATGAGCCACTAACAAACCATTGAGCAGAGATTTGGCTAATTTGAGTTTCTCTGCGTATGAGAGTTTGTACAGTGGGTATTTATCCAGCGTGGTGCCGTCAACATATTCCAGAATCAAAAAGTCGATATCATCAATTTCGATGATATTGTAGATTTTACAGATATTCTCATGATTGAGTTTGGAAAGGATAAGGGCTTCTCGACGAAAGCGGTCTCTGGCATTTTCATTGGGGCGATAAATTCCCCGAATGGTTTTGACAGCTACTTTTCTTTGTAGTTGTTTATCCTCTCCCAGATAAACTTCACCCATTCCACCTTTTCCGAGCAATTGAATCAGTTCGATGTTACCAATGGATTGACCAACTAAATCACGTTCCAGAGAAATAGGTTGCAGGATGTTTTCAAGTTCCGGGTTTCCTTCCAGAAAAATGGTTCGGGTTTGAGAGTCTGAAAGCAGTTTAATAACCTGCTCAACAATTTCAGGGTCGTCTTCAACGGAATTCAGAAACTGAAAGGCATCAATCGTGCCCATGGTCACGACTTTTTTGAATAAAGAATTTATTTTGTTCTTATCTTCCGAATTCATCAACATCCAAAACTATTGCTTAAACCCCCATTCTAGCAAAGTTTTGAAGATGATTTTTTGTTTTTTGCCATCATCACCAAGAATTTTTCGGGCTGATTTGATATGTGAGCTGATTGAAGTATCAGAAACAATTCGTCCCGACCAAATATTTGCATGAATTTCATCTTTAGTGACCAGCCGATGATGATTTTCAATTAAATACACAATCAAATTAAAAACCTGTGGTTTGACAGGTGTGATGTCGCCATTCACCAAAATACGATAATTTTTAGTATCTATGGTTATGTTGCCAAATTGGTATTGCAAATTTTTGATTGAATCTTAGGAATGAAAATATTATATGTGATTCAAACTTTATGAACAACTGACACAATGATCAAACAAAGTTGTTTGCAATGTCCATTGTGTCTTATTTTCGGTCTTGTTAGTTTAATTGAGCCAGTTGCTCGACAAAATTATCAATATCTTCGAGTGTTTTGGTTTCTGTAACACAAACTGATAAAGCATTTCCTAATTCCAGGTAGTCGGAACTTAAATCAACACCAGCGAGAATGCCTTGACGTGCAAGTTTAGCTATAACTTCTTTAGGACTTTGTTTGGTTTCAATCACAACTTCATGGAAGTTCGGGCTGTTGAATAATTGCTTGATTCCATTGTCAGCTAATTTTTGTTTGAGATATTGCATGTTCTGCATACAAGCGGTGGCAACATCTTTCAGTCCTTGCTCACCAAGTAAAGCCATGTAAATCGTTGCTGCTGTGACCATTAGCCCTTGGTTAGTACAAATATTGGATGTGGCTTTAGCTCTGCGAATATGTTGCTCACGAGCCTGAAACGCTAGTGTATAACCCAGTTTTCCATCCAAATCAGTTGTTTGTCCGACAATGCGTCCGGGCATATTACGGATGTACTGATCTTTTGATGTCATAAACCCAAAATAAGGGCCACCGGCTGAAAGTGGAACTCCCAGAGGTTGGCCTTCACCGATACAAATATCAACCCCATTTTGACCCCAATCTCCTGGAGCTTTGAGCAAAGCCAATGATGTCGGATTGACTGTTGCGATAGCAAAACAGTTTTTCGCATGAGCCCAATCAGTTAAAGCATCGACATCCTCAAAAACTCCAAAATAATTGGGTTGAGGAATGACTAATGCGGTGATGTCTTCATCCTGATATTTTTTCAGGTTTTCAGAACTGACTTTTCCGGTCGCGTGATCAAAGTCCAATTCAATCACTTTAATGTCCTGATTATGGACAATATTGTGTAAAACTTTTTTATAGATTGGGTTGACCGTTTTTGGAACCAGAATTGTTTTCGATTTGGACTTTCGATTGGCGCGTACAGCCATTAAAGCCGCTTCTGCTAAGGCTGAAGCTCCATCGTATAGCGAGGCATTACTGACTTCCATGCCTGTGAGTTTGGTCATCATGGTTTGGTATTCGTAAATGACCTGTAAACTCCCTTGAGAGACTTCTGCCTGATAAGGAGTGTAAGCGGTATAAAACTCACCACGAGTTGCCAGTTGCCAGATTGCCGCAGGGATGTGATGTTCATAGGCTCCACCTCCGGCAAAACAACTGAGTTGTGAATTTTGCGCTGCTTTGGATTTAATAAAACGACTGACTTGCATTTCATTCATTTGTTTTGGAATGTTTTGCAGTTCGCTGACTTTGAGTTCCTCAGGGATTTCATCAAAAAGTTGCTCAATGGAGTCAACTCCAATCGCTTCCAGCATTTTTGTTATATCTTCAGCCGTGTGTGGAATGAAAGGCATAATATTTTCCTGTTACCAATCTGTTTATGTGTCTATTCTATATTTTTGTGAATTTATTCGTCTTCGTCTTCGTCTTGATCTTCTTCGATTGAGTTTTTATACTCATCAGACGATAATAAATCTTCTAAGTCGTCTTCATCTTCGATTTCCATTTCAAAAATCCAGCCATCATCATAAGGTGATTCATTGATCAGTTCAGGCGAATCTTCAAGAGCATCATTGACTGCAACAATAGTACCACTGATTGGTGCGTAAATGTCAGATGCTGTTTTGACCGACTCCACAACTCCACAGTCATCGCCGGCAGCGTAGCTTTCTTCTTCAGGCAACTCAACGAACACAATATCACCCAACGCACTTTGTGCATGTTCGGTAATACCTACTCTGATATTGCCGTTATCCAAAATCTCAATCCATTCATGAGATTCAGTGTATTTCAAATTATCTGGAACGTAACTCATAATGTTTCTCTCTAATTTCTAAATATTTGATTGACCATTTCTTACGAAGGGTAGTTTTACCAACTTCACTACTAATTGTTTTTTGCGAATTTGTACCTTGACATCTTCGCCGATATCTTTATTAACGATTGCCATACCGATGGCGACTTCAGCGCTGGGTGAAAAAGAACCGCTGGTGATAATTCCACAAGGTCCGTTTTCATCAATTAGTTCTTGATCGTGGCGGAGAATGCCTTTTTCGCTAAGCACAACGCCGGTCATTTTTTTGCTGATGCCTTTGTCTTTGATAGCTTGCAGAGCATCTGCCCCGATAAAATCGTTGTCAGTTTTTCTGATGGTCCAAGTTAATCCGCATTCCAAAGGACTGATATTCTCGTCCATATCTTGTCCATACAGATGCATTCCGGCTTCTAGTCTTAACGTGTCTCTGGCACCCAATCCGCAAGGCTGAACGCCTGCATTAGCCAAATCATCCCACAACTTGCGAGCATCATCTTCGGCAATCATAATTTCAACGCCATCTTCACCGGTATAGCCGGTTCTGCCGATAAAATAATTTTCCGCATCGATGGCACAGAATTTATTGAGCTCAGATAATTGCTGAGAAATGTTTTCAGGCAAAACTTTCAAGCAGGCTTCAATGGCATTCGGCCCTTGAACAGCAATCATCGCCAGTTCCGGTTTTTCCTGAAGCTGAGCATTGTAGGATTCAACTTGTTTTTCCATCCATGCCAAATCTTTTTCGCGAGTGGCTGCATTGACAACAATTCGATAATTGTTTTCGCCACGTTTATAGACGATTAAATCATCAATCACACCGCCATTTTTATTCAACATGGTGCTGTAAAGGGCTTTACCATTGCTCAATTTTCTGACATCGTTTGGCAGTAATTTCAATAAAAAGGCTTCGCTGTCATCGCCCTGCAAATCCACAACGGTCATGTGCGAAACATCGAACATACCTTTGTCTTTGCGAACGGCATGATGTTCTTCGATTTGTGAGCCATAATTGATAGGCATTTCCCAACCGCCAAAATCAACCATTTTGGCTCCAAAATCAATATGTGCCTGATGCAAACAGGTTTTTTTCATGGAACAAAGTTTGCTAAATTTAAACTTTGTGAACTATACTATTTGTTGCAAAATAAAACCAGTAGATTGATAAAAATATGGGTAATCGACTCAGTAAAATTGTGACAAAAACAGGTGATGACGGAACAACCGGACTGGCATCAGGTGACAGGATAGCAAAGGATGATTCATTGATTGAAGCCATCGGTGCCATTGATGAACTGAACAGTTCGATTGGTTTGGTTCGATGTGTTTGTGCAAATTCAAAGTTGAAAAAAGAACTAAAAGAGCTTCAAAACACAATGTTTAATTATGGTGGGGATTTATGTTTAGAAGGCTCCTTGCTGATTAAACACAAGGATATTGAAACTCTGGATGATTCCATTCAATCATACAATCAATCATTATCACCTTTAAAAAACTTTGTATTACCGGCCGGAAGCGAATTGACTGCTCGCCTTCACATGTCCAGAAGCATTTGTCGAAGGGCGGAACGAAGAGTGGTAACCGCCTCAAAATCGCATGAATTTAACCCCTTGCTCAAAGTTTATATCAACCGACTATCTGACTGGTTATTTGTACTCGCCAGAGTGACTGACGAGACTGAAGAGGAGTTGTGGAGTGTTTGACTAAAAATCAATGGTTCTAACCCATTGATTTGAAGTCGTATGATAAAATCAGATAGATTAATATCTAAAAATATAACATATGAAAGAAAGAAAAATTCTCACAAAAGAGGAAATACCTGGATTAACCTATGACGAGCTTATTGAACATATACGTTTATCGAAAGTGAACTCTGATGAATATGAGGGGTTGTTTCAAATTATGAAAGAAGAGTTGATTCTGCGCGAACCTACAATTAATTATTCCTGTGTTAAATGTTCTCATGATAAATTCGAAGTGAGGGAGTTTAGAGCTTCTGGAGGAGGCTTGAGTGCATTTTTTGATATTCAATCTGAGAAATATCGTGTTATATGTTGCATGCGATGTAAATATTCTGAGTTATATCACGGTAAAGTATCACCGGGTCAACAAACATTGGATTTTCTTTTTGGGGGTTAATTTTAACCTGAGTAGTCAGAGCCATTAACTCCTCATTGTTTTTTTAATGTTTGTAGTCGCCAGAGTAACAGACGAGACTGAAGAGGAGTTGTGGAGTGTTTGATCTAAAAAGCAGTGAAATTTATTCAATTGATTGGAATTTAGGTAATATATATGACTTATAAAAACAAGATAAATGCATTGATTTATATGGCTATTTTACTATTTGGTTGTTGTACATCAAACTCACAACCAATTAATGATGAAGGAATTTTGAGTAGTTCATATGATGAGGCGGTGGTTCCTATTATACGAGTTGTTTCAAACCCAAACGCGTTTAATGGGAAGAATGTGACTTTGACAGGATATTATCTTGAAGAAACTCACATAAATGCTCTATTCGTCGATAAAGAGTCCTGTGCTTCCTACAGTACAGAAAACTCAATCCTTGTAGGAGACCTTGATGTTGATATTGATAATATTCAACAAAAAGCTTGTTCAAGATTAACTATGTCGGGAGTGTTAAAGTATACGAGAGAGTACTATGGTTCTAGATACAAATCAGATATGTATATAGAAAGTGCTGTTATTGTGAAATAATAATCAATGGGTCAGAGTTGTTGATTTTAGATAGCTTCCAAACCACCAAAAAAGCGGAGTTGTGAGAGCAGCTCCGCTGTTTCAATTAATTATTCGCCAAAAGTTATTTTCCCAACCAAATAGTCATCATCAGCTTTGTCTAGTCTCAGACTCAAGGTCTGTGACTTTTGACTGCCACGAGCGAAGTTGGTTATGACATCGACATAAAGTGTGGTTGCACCTGTCAGTTCCGGAGAATTGTTGCCATAGAAATGCACTTTTATGGTATATTCGCCTTTCGGTGCTTTTTTGATGAGATACTCTTCTGGACCATAACCACCGGTGAAATCCTGATGAAACATGCCGCCAACGGAGGATAAAGTGTTGTCATAAGTCACTTTTTCACCGCTGGGTTCAATAACCCAAAGATCAATATCTGTCATATCACTATCCCAACTAAGGACAATACGCATATCGACATCCAGCAATTGAATCAGTCGTTTATCAACAAATGAATAGTCAATATTGTGTTTTTTGAGTTTTGGAATCAACTGATTGATTTCCATTAAAACAGTGACTTCAATACCGTGGAATCGATCCCAGTTTTCTGTAATTACTTTGTATAAAAGCTTGATAGCTTGTTGCAAATCTTCTTTTTGAGTGTCTGAGTTTTTCGCTTTTTGAGCCAGAACCAATGCCAAATCACGATAGGATTGAGGTTCTTCGTCTCTGTCTTCAAGGACTTTGCGATAAGTATCAATGCATAAATCCAAATAGTTGAACTCTCTCAGTTTCATCGCCATAGTGCGTAACAAACGACTGTCCTGAATCTTTAGTTCGGCAATATTGGATAAAATTTGTAATCCCAGTTCTTGTTGTTCATTTTTGAAAAAGAAGTTGGCAACATCAAAATAAAAAGCAGGGGAGTTGAGATAATCTTGTTTTAACTGGTAATACTTATTTTCCCGACTGGATTTTTTTGTACTTTCAAGTGCTTTTAAATAGGGTGTATCCGGATTCCATTCACTTATTTTTATGGAAGTGATATCGGCTGAGTCGTTTCCTTCTTTCTTTTTAGCTTCCGGTGATGGAGCGCGCACTCTTGAGCCGGTAACAACTTGGCGGTCCATTGGTTCGCTGGCAGAAATTTCACTTTCAACATACTCAGCTTCTTCTGATGTTGATTCAAAATCTGCCCCTAAAACAATCTCATTTTCGAGTGGCTCGGTTAATTTTTTTGGTGGTTTGAATGGAAATTCTTTTTCCCACCAGTTTTTTCTTTCCTGCCACATGCTGATGACTTGTTCGATTTTGCCGGATTCTTTCTCCTGTTTGTCTTTTTGACTTTGTTTTATCTGAGCAAAGTACTGTTGACGCATTTCGGGCAGGGATTTCGGCGGTTCGATTTGATGTTCAACATATTGTTGCAGATTATCCAGTACAATCAATGAGGTGAAGTCACTAACCAGAGAATATTTCTGACTGAGATTGATAATCTTGTACTTGTTAAATTCTGCATCTTTTTGTAGTGATTGCAATTTTTGTTGAGCCCAAATTTGTTCAGGTAGGTTTGTTTCCAAGACATTATTTCGATTCAAAACGATTTTTGTTGATTCAATGATATTGCCTGGTTGTCCGTAATGAATCAGCAGGGTCGCTTCATCAGATAAGAGTTTTCCTGTGAGTGGCTGTGGATTGTTGAGGTTGACTGATTTGGGAAAATCAGCCAAGTTTTCTATTTTACCTTTTAAAACTTCAATGGATAATATCTGCAATCTGGCTTGAGTGAATGAGTTGATAGTTTTTTCAAAGCCAGTTTGGTCAGTTAAGTGAAACGATTGTCCGCCATTTTGTTCCGACAGTTGCTGGTTGAAATTGGTATTATTGCTGAGATTGCTGGAAAATACGAAAAGCGGCTGCTGGAATTTGATTTTTTCCTTTTTGGCAAAAGTGTGCAAACCATCACTAAAAAGTAAGTTGATATCAGAATATTGATTTATATTATTCAACTCTGAGAAGTTGGTTGCTCCGTCAAATTGGATATTTTTCAAATGAGCTTTTAAATCTTTCCAATTGCTTTCGCTAACCTTGAATTTCTCCACAAATTTAATCTTGTTTCTCAATACATACAAATTAATTTGTAAATCCGGATGCTGTTTAAATAACTCGTTCAATAATTTGAATTCTGCCTCATGATTTGCATCTCTGCGAGAGTGGGATGCATCCCAGATGAGGTTGGCTTCATTTATTTGTTTTTTCTTGTCTTGTTTTAATTTCTTGAAAAGATTCTCATGCAGATTTTGGTTGATTGAAAACCAATATTCATTGCTTTGGTTTTTCCCAATAACTGCAAGATTCTCTGATAGTTTTGGTACCTCAATCGTCAAAGGTTTTTCAATGGTTAAATCAGATTTTTTAAACTCACTGACATAGGCATTTTGCCACTTTGAGAAATCCAGACCGCCAAACTGACTGTTGGTGATAATGGGTTTGGCATCCAGATTCATTGCCTGTAGCTTCATGCTAAAATCTTTCACCATCTGACCTGACATGAGTGGTATTTGATAACTGTATCCGTTATCGTTTTTTGCTAAAACGCTGGAGAATTTAATTTTAATGGTTCTGGACTGATTTGAATTGAGCGGAAATATTCTCGTTTTAAATACATTGCCGGCGACCTTTTCTACCAAACCGGGATCAATCCCCTGTCTGACAATTTTTTCAAAGGTGACACGGGCTTTTTTCTTTTCTACAGCCACGCCATCAATCATCACACCATCAATGTCTAGTGAATAACCATTCATTGTGGAGTTTTCTGGAATGGGAAAAATAAAATCAGCTGACAGAGTTCTGTTGTTAGGGTTAAAGAAGCTGATTGTGATTTCTGTTTGCGAAAGATTTCCAAAAATTTTGCTATCAACATGAAATGCTGAGACCTCAACAGGATGCTCGGTTCTTTCGATTGGAGTGATTGTGATTGGTGGAGGAGGTCTTCTTTCTGTAGGCTGGTTTTGGGCGTATACAGTTATAGAAAAAGTTAATATCAATAATACAGTAACAATACAGTTTTTCATTTCAGCTTCTAAAATTTATAATAGTCTGTATACGAATGGGGCATATAAAAGGGTTAAATTCCCAGAGATTTTCCTTAAACTTTTCAGAAAATAATTTGAATCTAAATCAAATTAAATTTTACACCATAGGCTCAACAATATTTTAAGAAATTATCATTAAATTTTATTAATGGGAATTTTTATATACTGATTGCCATTTTTAGATACTTTTCCAAAGTTTCCTAGTCTGAGGTTGGTTTGAATTGATGGAAGTATGAGTTTAGGAACACTCAGTGTTTTATCTCTGGTCTCCCTCATCAAAATATAATCCTTTTTTTTCGTATCTGTCTTTATCATCGTATTAAGTTGCTTTTGCTCAGCAACTGAAGTTTGGCTAATTGCTTCTTCATCAAATGCTGGATAATCATGGCAGAGATAAATTTTTGTTTCATCAGGGAGTCGATAAATTTTTTGAATCGATTCAAATAAATCCGAAGCATTTCCACCGGGAAAATCAGCTCTTGCGGTTCCCCTTTCGGGAGCGAATAAAGTGTCTCCGACAAACACTGAATCTCCAATGAGATAGGTTGAGCAGGCCGGAGTGTGGCCTGGAGTGTGCATTACTTTTGCATCCATATTTCCAATACTGAAAGTCTCGCTATCTTCAAATAAAACATCAAATTGTTCTCCGGTGATTGGAGTGTCTTCTTCAGTTGCGAATAAGGGAACCCAGAGTTTTAAGACATCAGTTATTTTTGAACCAATTGCGGTTTTTCCACCTATCTGTTTTTGTAGGTAGAAAGCAGCAGTAATATGGTCTGCATGGATATGAGTTTCAAGTATCCACTCGTTGGTTAGGTTGTTGGTAAGAATATATTCGATAATCTTATCGGCGCTTTTTGTAGTAAAACGACCAGAATACTGATCATAATCGAGTACTGAATCAATAATAGCACATTTATTGCAGGTCTTATCGATCACAAGATAGGTGAATGTTGAAGTGTCTGTATCAAAAAATGTCTCTACTTGCATCATCAAAATATATGTTATTTGGGATATTAGAATATTAAGTGTTATTTTGGTTCAAATAATTTTCCTCAACTATGTATCCCTGAAACCCAGGTTAGGATTCAGGGATACTTGCGAGGTTAATTATAGGCTTTTCCTACAGAAGTACCAGTCAACACATTCGGCATCAGAATTGAGTCTCTGATCGACTGCATCCATATCCTGTGGTGGGGGAACAATGACTTTATCACCGGGCTGCCATCCTTCAGGAGTCGCTATTTTGTTAGCATCTGAGGCTTTCAGTGCTCTTAGAACTCTCAAAAACTCAGGAATCGAACGACCATTTGTCATTGGATAATACACCATTGCTCTTAATACGCCTTCCGGGTCAATAATAAATGTGGCTCTGACGGCTGAAGTATCTGCAGCTCCTGGATGAATCATTCCATAAGCCTTTGCAACATTCATGGACAAGTCTTCGATGATAGGGAATTGGATATCCACTCCGAATTTTTCCTTGATGTTACGAACCCATGCCACGTGACTGTAGTAGCTGTCAATTGATAAACCCAAAAGATCAGCTCCTTCTGCCTGAAACTCATCATAATGTTTGGCAAATGCCATAAATTCAGTTGTACACACAGGAGTAAAGTCTGCCGGATGAGAAAAAAGAACCAACCATTTGCCTTTGTAATCTGACAACTCAACTGTACCATGAGTTGTTCTTGCTTTAAAGTGAGGAGCCGGTTTGTTCAATTGTGGAAATTGTACGATTTCATTTGTTTGTTCTTGCATTTTTTATTCTCCAAATATTATTAAATTATCTGTTTTGTATTAAACATGTGTCTATTATATTAGCAAATACTAATATAGTAAAATAGTATATTTATAGTATAACGATTTAAAAAATAGATTGATGCTTTAAACTATCTGGCTGCTTGAAGATAATTACTCAAATGAATCAATAAAAATCAAATCATCATCAACAGGTAACGGCAGATAACCTCCTGATAGAGAGGTATTGTTATGAGTCATTCGTATGGTATAAGCCTGTCCAATAACTCCGAGTAATTCGATTCCACCGGCGGATGATTTGCCACCTCCATTATCCATGCTGTACCATTTGATTTCCTGAGCATTGATACTGGTGATAAATACCAGTATCAGGCTCAAAGTCATACGAAGTTTGAATTTTCGCTTCATTCTTCCTCTCCGCTATAGGACATGGATTTTTCTTCGGGAGCATTCCAGGCTTCGGCATGCAGATAACGACCTTTTTCAAATCCCTCCTTGTCCTTTTCAACAGGAATGCGGTTTTTCTCTGCCCAGGCATCATGACGAACTCCGGTGATTTGCCATGAGACTTTCACATTGCCGCTTTCGGTACGAATCAGGAATCTATTGTCGGTTAATTCTTCAGCAATCATGGCACGATCAAAACTGCCAATCACTGTCAACTGATAACGAAATTCCATATTCAAGGCTTCAAACCATTCAGGCATTTCCACCCACGCCTCCCCGTTTTTATCGGTAATGACATTTCCGTTGTAGATATTCATCATATCCGGTGATTCGACAAAACTGTGATACAGATATTTGTTTTCAGGATCTAAAGGATGATCAATTTTGAATGATCCGCCGCCTTTAGAGAGGCTGCCGACTATTTCTGCGTCACCCTGAACTTTTAATCCGCTAGCAGGTAGTGTCGCGCCGGCAAAGTTGGAACCAATTGCAACGGCTCCATTTGAGTCAACCCTAAATCGTGTTGTGCCATTGACTTGTACTCTCATTGCTGTTTCATCGGAAGGCGAGCTTATGTGTACCGTTGAATTTGGATTAGTTGTACCAATGCCAACCTCACCTGTATCTTTTACCAGGAATATATCATTTCCATCTGTATCAATATTAAATGCATTCTTGCCTGGAATTGTACTTAAATGTAATTTTGATAGAGTTGAGCTATTAGTACCACCGATATATACATTGCCGTTTAACATTGAACCTGATTGTACATAAAGCCCGTCTGGAATAAAGTTAGTGCTACCTGTATTACCAATGCTTACACCTCCATATCTGTGGAATATGACTTTCGGAAGCCCATTAACTCTGGACACTAAGACATCTTCATCTTGTTGACTACTAAGAGTAATTGCAGCTGCATTTGTATTAGCTGTTATATCACCTGTTTGAGTGCCCAACCAAAAACCTCCTGGTGCTCTTGCTATAAACTGGTTACTAGAGTCAGAAGTAAATGTATCGTTTATGATGCCATCACCATCCCATGCGAATGTCCCTGTATCACTCGGTCTAACTATTGCGGATGCGCCTCCTGCCCAGCTGTAATCACCATTGGCTTGATTTGACTCTCCTCCGGGAACAGTGCTTGCTAGCCCCGTAGCGGAGTTGGCATTTCCTCCTGATACAACACTAAAAGAGTCAGAAGTATAATTATCTCTTCCTCCTGATATAACATTGGATCCACCTTCAATAATATTTCCTATACCACCTGATATGGTTGAATATGAAGATGAAAAAATAAAGTTTCTACAAGTTAAAGTACCAGAACTTCCACAAAATTCTTGGTCTGAACCACCTCCCGAAATAGTCGACCCAGTACCAAATCCGCCATTTATAGTATTTGCATCAGCACCATTAGTAATATTAACAGAATTGTTAAATGCAATAAAAGTTGAAACACTTTTGTTATTGACTTTAATCCTAAAAGGATAATCGTCTGTTGTACCTATAAAACTAGATAAACCGACACTTGCGTTCCCACTAGTTGACCATAATGAATTGGCATCGAGTGTATTATCAATTTCACAAGAAACTGTACCATTCTGATTGATAACCCGAATGGACTGCCCAGCAGGACAAGTACCTGTAACCCTGTTTTGTATAGATGCTGTATCCACATTTAATGTCACATCTCCGGTAACTCCACCACCACTGAGTCCTGTACCTGCAGCGACTCCAGTAATATCTCCCCCGGAATCATCGTCAGTTTCACAAGTGACAGTTCCGCTTTGGCTGATAGCTCTTATGGATTGTCCGGCAGGACAAGTTCCGGAGATCCGATTTTGAATGATTGTATTATCAACATACAAGGTCACCGTTCCACTGGTTCCTCCACCGGTTAAACCGGTTCCGGCTACGACTCCGGTGATGTCGCCACCGCCGGCTGCCATGCTGTCATAAGCAAATTCGGCATAAACTGACGGTTCCAGCTTTTGCCGTGGGTTTAAAGTGACAAAAGTGCCTGTTCCTCCGATATCGACTTCAATTTCCAGCCACAAGGGAGTGCCGTCATAATAGGCAGTCCATTGTTCCAGATTGACCACAAAACGACCGTTTTCAACAGTGACTCCTGAATGAATATCATCCATTCCAACCGGATTACCATTGGTCTCCGCATCGTAGAGTGCAAAGATAAAATCAGCCGTTCCATCAACCAATGTTCCGGTGTGACTCAGCTCCCCCTGATAGGTGAATGCTTGAATGAATGTCGCATAAGTTAATGCGAATAATAGTGTGATTTTTTTCATGATAAACTCCCAAAATTGTACCTGTTATTAATACATACAAGATTTGAGAGAGAATCACCTCATATAATTTAAACTTTTTTATTGAACTGAAGTCAGAAAAATCCACTAAAACAATTCTGTTTGTAATAATTTCCGAACCGGAGCAAAACTTTTTCGGTGATAAGGGCAGGGTCCGTGCTTTTGAAGCATTTCTAAATGGAGTTTGGTTCCGTAGCCTTTGTGTTTATTAAAACCATATTGAGGAAATTCATTGTGAATTTCTAGCATCAGCCGGTCACGAGCATTTTTTGCCAGAATTGATGCCGCTGAAATTTCAGCAATGATTCCATCACCACCAATAATTGCTTCTGACGGTTTTGAAAACTTGGGACATTTATTGCCGTCAATCAGTATTTTATCAAAAGGAGATTGAAGTTGTTGCACCGCTTTTTGCATTCCCAAAAGGCTGGCTTGCAGAATGTTGATGTCTTCTATGGTTTCGATATCAATATGGATTATAGAGTATTCCAATGCGCCCTCAATGATAATTGGTTCTAATTCCAGACGCTTTTTTTCCGATAGTTTTTTGGAATCATTCAATCCTTGTATGGGCTTTTTAAGAATCACCGCTGCAACAGTTACCGGTCCTGCCAGAGGTCCTCTGCCGGCTTCATCCACTCCAACTATAACAGACATTGTTCGGTAAACTCTAGCACTCTGGATGCGGCATCTTTATCAGTTAATAATGACTGATGCAGTATTGTGAAATTTTCGATAAGTTCTTCGTGCTTATTGGTTTTTTGTAATTTTGATAAAGCATTAAATAAATTCTCTACCGACATTTGCTTTTGCAAAACTTCATCCACAAGAAAGTCTCCGTATAAAACATTCGGCAGCGAATAATAAGGCAGTAACATCATTTTAAAAGTTTTAACGATGCTGTAGGTGATTGGTGAGATTTTATATCCAACAACCATCGGTGTTTTACATAACATGGCTTCTAAAGCGACTGTGCCTGATGCCAATAGTGCAAAATCAGCGGCTTTTAAGACAGCAGTAGCATCATTGAGGACTTGAATGTTTAATTTGTATTGATTGGCAATTTTTTTAATGAAATCAATTTTTTCCGGATTGGTATTTGCAGAAATGATTTGTAATTCCGGATTTTGTTTTTGCATTTTTAAAGCGGTTTTTACGAAAATGTCTGTATGAGTTTTGAGTTCGTTGCTCCGAGAACCCGGTAAAATTGCAAGTGCCGGCTGGTTGGGGTTTAATCCGAGTGTTTTTTTAGACTTGGGTTTATCAATTTCTATACTGATATTCTTTGCCAGAGGATGACCAACAAAAACAGCGTTTCCTCCCGATTTCAGATAATAATCCGGCTCAAAAGGAAACAATGTCATGACCAGATCGGTGATTCGATTGATTTTTTCAACGCGCTTCGGTCTCCACGCCCATATGGAAGGACTAACATAATGAATGATTTTGATGTTAGACTTTTTAAGTTTTTTTTCAATCGGAAAATTCAAATCCGGAGCGTCAATTCCAATGAAAATATCCGGCTTGGCTTGAATGATATCTTTGATGATTTGTTTTCTGAGTTTTAATAATTTGGGAAGTTTTTTGACAACTTCAGCAATGCCCATGATGGCAAACTCCTTATTCGTACAGATGAGCTCCATTCCGGATCGTTTCATTTTCTCGCCACCAACCCCGATGAACTCAATATCAGGTCTTTTAGACTTCAAAGAGTCAATTAAATCAGCACCTAATAAGTCACCGGAATCCTCTCCGGCAACGAGGGCAATTGTTAGTTTTTTTGAAGTTGTTTCGATAGTGTTATTTTCCTGAATTTCAGCCTCGACATTTTAACTGAATACATGGTTTTTTCCATCCAAAACAACTGTGATTGGAGTTAATTTGGTAGTAAAAATACAACGAAATCTAATAATTTTATTTTTATTCAATAAGTTACGAGTTTTTATTAAAGTTTAACATTAATTAAGTCTTTGATTTCATTACATTTTTTTAATAAGTAGTTGTTGACTTGGATTTGAAATAGAGATAAAGTGCAATTATGTGGGAAAAAGTGATATTTTGTGGGATTAGATAGTGTTTTTTGGTGAAACAGCAGTCAATTTAGATGCCAAGGGGCGGTTAGCAATTCCGGTGAGGTACCGTGAATTGATTGCAGGCGCTTGCAATAATAAGTTGGTTCTGACCTACAATCCTTTTGAAATTTCTTCACTTTTGCTATATCCGGAGGAAGAGTGGGACAAGCTTAAAGATCAAATTATGGCACTCAGCAGTTTCAATGATGAGCACCGTAATTTGCAATTAAAATTGGTCGGTAGTGCTTTCCATATTGAGCCGGACAAAGGATTCAGGCTTCAATTGCCTGTAAATATGAGACAAGAAGCATCAATGGACAAAAAAGTCGTCATGTTGGGCATGGGTAAGAAGTTTGAAATCTGGAATGATGATGCTTTGATGAAAGTTCGCAGAGCGGTTATTAATAAGTCAGGTGATGAAGTTACTGACGAAATGAAGAAAATAGTGCTTTAAATGAAGAGTGAACACGTTACCGTTTTATTGGATGAAGCGGTTGATGCGCTGAATATTAAAGCAGGTGGAAATTATGTCGATGCGACTTTCGGTCGTGGTGGGCATAGTCGCAGAATTTTACAAAAACTTGAAAATGGAAAATTACTGGTTGTTGATCGTGACCCTGAGGCAATATTGGTTGCGAAGCAATTATCTCAGGAAGATGAAAGGGTAGTGGTTGAGTATGGGGCGTTTGAAATGCTGGGAGCATTGATAGACAAAAACTTTGAAACGGGGGTTGATGGAATTTTGTTTGACCTGGGAATTTCTTCGCCACAAATTGATGTTGCGACTCGTGGTTTTAGTTTTATGCAGGATGGTCCTTTGGATATGCGGATGGATAACTCGCAAGGTGAATCGGCGGCTGATTGGCTTAATCATGCGGACTGGAAAGAAATGTCCAAAGTGTTTTGGAGATACGGTGAAGAAAAAAACGCAACAGCGATTGCTAAAGAAATTGTTTTGTACAGAGAGAATGAAAAGCCGATTGAAAACACTGCCGAGTTAGTTTCGATTGTTGTTCAGGTTAATAAAAAGCAACAAAACAAACATCCTGCAACTCGGGTCTTTCAGGCTATTCGGATACATATTAATCGTGAGCTCGAGCAAATTAAAAATGTTTTGCCTGAAGCAGTTGAGAAATTATGCAGTGGCGGAAGGCTGGTGGTTATCAGCTTTCATTCGCTGGAAGACAGAATTGTGAAAAATTTTATCAAGGAGAAGATGAAACCGGTGGCTTTTGACAAAAGACTGCCAATCGCGCCTGATTGGAAGTCGGATATCAAAACAATTGGAAAGCCGGTGAAACCTTCAGAAAATGAAGTGAAAAACAATCCTCGGGCTCGAAGTTCGATTATGCGAGTGATTGAAAAAGTATGAAAGGTGGTAGCTTGTTATTCACCTTGCTGTTGTTGTTAGCTTTGCTAAGTATTGTTGTTGATTATATTTATTTACAACACAAAAGTCGCAATCAGTTTGTTGAATTACAAAAGTTGATTAATGAAGAACATGAGTTGAATGCGGATTGGGGACGTTTGCAATTGGAATATTCAACAATGGTTGATAACACAAATATAGAAAAAAAGGCGAAGCAATATTTAGGTATGCAGATGCCTGAACAAAGTCAGATTATTAGTATCAAGCGAAAATGAAAAAGGTTAAACACAACAATACAAAAACGAAAGAGATTTCAGGAGATATGCCAAATATTAAAATGCGCATGTCTGTTGTCACTATGTTTTTGTTATTGTGTTTTGGTGTTGTCGCAGTCAGAGCTTTCTCAATTCAGGTCATGGGAACGGAGTTTTATACTGAGCAGGGAGATATGAGGCAAATCAGAGAAGTGAGTTTGCCGGTTCCACGAGGAAATATTTACGACAGAAATGGAGAGCCATTGGCTATCAGTACACCAATGGTTTCAGTCGGTGTTGATCCTTCAAAGTTGATTAACCAAATTTCCAGATTGGGTCAGTTAGCAGAAGTTTTGTCTTTGGATGAAGAAAAGTTGAATGAATTGGTGGTTAATAAACAAGACAAAAAATTTATCTATATCAAACGCCGTATTCCGCCTTATATGGCAGATTCAGTCAAAGCCTTAAATATCAATGGTGTTGAGTTCAGGCAAGAATTTAAAAGATATTATCCGACTTATGAAATCATGCCTCAGCTGATTGGTTTTACTGACGCCAATGATGTGGGCAAAGAAGGTATTGAAAACACTTATGACAAACAATTGTCTGGAACATCCGGTCGTAAACAGGTTATGCAAGACAGAAAAGGTAATGTGATTCGTGACGTGAAAGAAATCACAGAGGCACAAGCCGGTGAAGATTTGTACTTAAGCATAGACAGAAGATTGCAATATGTAGCGTATAAGGCTTTGAAAACCGCCGTTCATTCCAGAAAAGCTGAAAAAGGGGCGGCGATTGTAATGGATGCAATGACTGGTGAAATACTAGCAATGGCAAGCCAGCCTTCATACAACCCCAATAATATATCCGGTGAATCCATTGCAGGGATGAGAAATCGTGCTTTGCACGATATGTACGAGCCGGGTTCGGTGATTAAACCTTTCACAATGGTTGCGGCACTTTTGAGTGGGAAGTTTGATGAAGATAGCCTGATTGATACCACTCCATTTGAGGTTGATGGTTACGAATTTAGCGATGCCAGAAATTATGGTGAGATAGATATGGAAACTGTTTTGGGTAAATCCAGTAATATCGGCACCGCCAAAATTGCTTTGAGTTTAGAAAAAGAACATTTATGGAATACCTTTAAACTTTTTGGTTTTGGCTCAAGTACCAACAGCGGAATTGTCGGGGAGTCTATCGGAAATATTGAGCACTATAACCAATGGAGTAATTCCCGTCATGCAAATATTTCTTTTGGCTATGGTTTGCAAGTGACAACATTACAATTAGCTACCGCTTATGCAGCAATTGCGAATAAAGGTCGCTGGCGTTCACCAACTTATCTGAAAGGGAATATCAAACAGGATAAAGCAATTATCGATCCGGATATTGCCAGACGTGTGAGTTTGATGCTGGAGAACGTTGTAACTGAACAAAATACTGGAAAGAAAGCACGAATTGAAGGCTATTCGGTCGCCGGTAAAACCGGAACAGCAATCATGGCAGAGAAAGGTGGGTATTCAAACAAGTATATTGCCAGTTTTGTTGGTTATGCGCCGGCAAAAGAGCCAAGATTGATTGTTGCTATCAGCATTGTTGATCCGAAAGGTGATGAATACGGTGGTAGTGCGGTGGCAGCTCCTGTTTTCAAAACCATCATGCAAGATAGTTTGAGAATTCTGAACATTTCACCTGATTTGGAAAATGAAACTCAGAACTTCAAAGCAAAAGAGGTCGTCAATGGTTAAGTTGAGTGAAATTTTGAGCTGGATGGAAATTGACCTCATTGGTGATGATTCTGATGTAGTGGATTTGTCACTGGACAGCAGAAAAGTGGAGCAAGGTTACGCGTTCATTGCGCTTTCAGGTGATAGCCACCATGGAATTGATTTTGCCTATCAGGCGCAACGTGCTGGGGCTTGTGTGATTTTTTCAGAGAAAAAAGACAATGAAAAAGTGAAGCCTAAATCGCGACGTCAACCCTTGGGAATAGATGTTTACGAAATAGAGAATTTGTCGCAAAGACTAGGAGAATTGTCATCCAAGTTTTATGGAAATCCGGCTGAAAAATTGAAAATTGTTGGAATTACCGGAACCAATGGTAAAACCTCCTCGGCTTGGATGCTGTTACAAATGTGGAGTCAGTTTGGAATCAAAGGTGGCTATATTGGAACTTTAGGCTATGGAAACTTGCAACAAATGCATGACCAGCCTAACACAACTCCATCGGCATTGGATTTGCATAAAATATTAGCAGGATTTGTATCAGAGGGCATCACTCACGTCGGTTTAGAAGTTTCGTCACACGGAATTCATCAGGGTCGGGTGAACACGCTTGATTTTGATTGCGTAGCATTTACCAATCTGAGTCGCGATCATTTGGATTTTCATAAAACAATTGAAGAATATGCTAGTGTTAAAAAGCAACTTTTCACAAATTACAATTCGCATTGTAAAGCTGTTAATGCCGATGACTATTATGGCAGTCGTTGGTTAATTGATTTTAAAAACGATAGCGCTAGTTCTAAAGTTTTCAGTTTTGGGCTGAATAATGAAGAAGTAGATGTTGTAGCTTCAAAAGTCAATCTCACCGCAAAAGGCATGGACTTCACTATTGGCTTTAATGGTAAAAAAAGAGAAATTCATACGTCACTATTAGGATTGTTCAATGTAGAGAATATCTTGCTTGTTGCAACAGTTTTGTTGGGTCAAGGATTTGCTTTTGAAGAAATTTGTAATGCCATTCCACAACTTCAACCAGTACCGGGAAGGATGAATTGCATTATCAGTAATACTGAAACCCAAAGTAATCCATTAATAATTGTTGATTATGCTCATACTCCCGATGCACTCGAACAAGTGCTCAAAGCATTAAAACAACATAATGCCCGTAAAATATGGTGTGTTTTTGGATGTGGTGGTAATCGTGATAAAGGCAAACGTCCGCAAATGGGGCATATCGCCGAACAATATGCTGATAATGTGATTATCACTGATGATAATCCTCGTTTCGAAGATCCTGAGCAAATCGTACAAGATATTTTGATGGGTATGGAAACTCAACCTAAAGTCATTCATTCAAGAAGGGATGCAATTGCTCATGTGATTACAAATGCAGATGCAGATGATTTAATATTGATTGCCGGGAAAGGTCATGAGGCTTATCAAATTGTTAATGGACAGAGATTTGTCTTTGACGACAGAAGTGTGGCGAAACAAATTTTGCTTGAGCATCAGGAGAAGTGTGCATGATTAACATGAACCTTCACCAAGTTGCAACATTAACCGGTTCTACTTTAATCGGCAAGGCCACACAATTTCGCGGAATTAGTACAGACTCCAGAGAAGACTGTAAGGGGAAGTTGTTTATCGCTCTTTCAGGTCCAAATTTCAGAGGTGAGGACTATTGTCCACAAGCATTAAAAAAAGGTGCGGTTGCTGTATTGGTCAGTCATGCTCAGGATAATGTAGCATCTCAGCTTGTTTGTGAAAACACCTTAGAGTGCCTTTCAACAATTGCCAAATACTGGGCAAAGCAATGTAAAACAAAAATCGTTGCAATTACAGGATCTAATGGAAAAACCACTGTTAAAAACATGGTTCATTCGATTTTATCTGTGAAACACCAATGTTTGGCAACTGAAGGCAACTTTAATAATGAAATTGGTGTACCACTCACATTATGCAAATTATCACCTACTGTTGAATTTGCAGTGATAGAAATGGGCGCGGCGAAATTAGGTGATATTGAATGGCTGGTTTCACTCGTTGATATACACACTGCTGTTTTGACAAATACATCAGCGGCTCATATTGGTCGCTTTGGCAGTCTGGAAAACATTGTCACAGAGAAAGGTAAAATTATTTCAACCCTTAAAAGCAACGGTTTTGCGGTATTGCCTAAAGATAATGATAATTTTGAAAAGTGGTGTCAATCCACAAGTGGAAAGGTGATAAGCTTTGGATTGAATGAAAATTCAGATATAAAGATTCGACATGCTGAAAGCGGGTTTGATTTGCTGACTTCAAATTTCAATATCATTGATATTCAATTACCTGTTCAAGGACAACACAATGAAATAAATGCAGCTGCTGCAACCGCAGTCGCTTTGTCATTTGGAATCAGTTTGGATGAAATAAAGCAAGGCTTAGAAAATTTCATTCCGGCAAAAGGACGTTTGGAGCTTGTTGGTGAAATCAAAGGGAACAAAGTGATTAATGATTGCTATAACGCCAATTTACAATCAGTGAAAGCAGCTATTGATGTTCTCAGCCAATATGATGGAAATACAACTTTGGTCTTTGGTGACATGGCAGAATTAGGGGATGAATCAAAAGAAATGCATCGTCAAGTCGGAAGTTATGCAAAACAGCATCATGTAACTCAATTGCTGACAGTTGGGAATGACTCAAAATTTGCATCAGATGAATTTTCCGAGCAACCACTTCACTTTGCAAGCAAGGCAGAATTGGAGAAGTTTCTGATGAGCCATTGGCAAAGTGTGGGAACTGTGTTGGTTAAAGGCTCCAGAAGTATGCGGTTGGAAACCGTTATTGACAATTTAAAAAGTATGGAGGATGTCGCATGATTCATTGGCTGGCAGAATATTTTCGTGGTGATTTGAGTTGGTTGAACTTGTTTTCTTATCAAACATTCAGAGCGATAGGAGCGGCATTAACAGCATTGATTCTGAGTTTGTTTTTAGGACCTGCATTTATCAGAAAGCTACAAATGAAACAAATCGGGCAGCAAGTCAGAAAACTAGGCCCGGAATCGCATTATTCCAAACAAGGTACACCAACAATGGGTGGTGGATTGATTATTTTTGCTGTATTGCTTTCTTGTTTGCTTTGGGCCAATTTGTCAATTAATTATGTTTGGGTTTGCATGTATGTGTTGTTTGGATTTGGATTGATTGGCTGGCTGGATGATTATCGCAAACTGGTTTTGAAAAATTCTGCCGGTTTGTCAGCCACATGGAAATACTTTTTACAATCGCTATTTGGAATCAGTGCGGTTCTGTATTTGTTTTACTTCGGTGATGTGAGTTTAAAAACCCAAATGGTGATTCCTTTTGTGAAAGATTTGGACTGGTCTTTGGGATGGTTAGTGATTCCTTTGGGTTATTTTGTCATGGTTGGCTCTTCCAACGCAGTGAATTTAACGGATGGATTGGATGGTTTAGCAATCATGCCAGTGGTTTTGGTTGCAGCCGCATTAGGAGTGATTGCTTATCTATCCGGACATGCAGTTTTTTCTGAGTATTTGTATATTCCATTCATTAAAAATAGTGGCGAAGTGTCTATATTTTGCGCAGCAATTGTGGGCTCGGGATTGGGGTTTCTTTGGTTTAATACCTATCCGGCAGAGATGTTTATGGGTGATGTCGGGGCTTTGTCATTAGGAGCAGCGCTTGGAATTGTGGCAATTATTACACGTCAGGAACTGGTGTTTTTTATTATGTGTGGCGTGTTTGTAATGGAAACCGTTTCCGTGATACTACAAGTTGGCTCTTACAAACTTCGTAAGAAAAGAATTTTTAAAATGGCACCTATTCACCACCATTTTGAGCTGAAAGGCTGGCCTGAGGCAAAAGTGGTGGTGAGATTTTGGATTTTGGCATTAATTATGGTTTTAGTTGGTTTAGCGACATTAAAAATTAGATAAATGAAAGCAACAGCAATACAAGCGAACAAAAAATCAGTCACCGGAGTTTTTTCCGTTGGTTATGATTTTTGGCTGTTATTTTCCTTGGGGTGTTTAATCTCGCTCGGAATAATCATGGTGGCATCCTCGTCATTTGCTATTGCTGAAAATTCCAATGGAGATGCTTTTTATTATTTGAAGAGACACATCGTATTTATTGGACTTGGAATTTTTCTCAGTTTTATTGTTCTTTCAATGAAAATGGAATGGATGCAAAAATTGAGCAAGGTTCTGATAATTATTTCGCTATTGCTACTGATTTTGGTGGTTGTTCCGGGTTTGGGTGTCAAAGTTGGCGGAGCCAGACGCTGGTTGAATTTGGGTATTTCAAGATTCCAAGTTGTTGAAGCGGTTAAACTGGCAATGATTGTGTATTTGGCAGGATATGTCGTGCGCCATAAAGTTGGCTTACAGCATAAATTTATGGGTGTTGTGAAACCATTGATGCTATCGGGTTTGTTAGCTGTTTTGTTGCTTATGCAGCCTGATTTTGGATCGGCTGTTTTGTTGTTAACGATCACATTGTTTATGGTTTTTATTGCAGGAGCTAGATTCAGAGATTTATTAATCTTAGCTGTGTTTGCAGCTTCTATGATGGCATTTTTGGCTTATGCTGAACCTTATCGAATCCAAAGATTAATTAGTTTTCAAAACCCCTGGAGCGATCCATTCGGTGGTGGTTTTCAGTTGGTTCAGGCTTTGATAGCAATTGGTAGCGGAAAAATTACCGGAATTGGAGTTGGTGGCAGTGTGCAAAAATTGTTTTATCTGCCGGAAGCTCATACCGATTTTGTATTTTCGGTTTTTGCCGAAGAGATGGGATTTGTCGGAGTTATTGCATTGATAGTGATATACCTGATTTTAATTTTCAGAATTTTTTCAATTTCAAAAGTGGCACTGAGTCTTGGAAAAGAATTTTCAGCTTATGCCTGTGCCGGAATCGCAGTTTGGTTATCCTTGCAAACCTTTTTGAGCATGGGAGTGAATCTCGGATTGTTACCTACTAAAGGTTTAACCCTGCCGTTTATCAGTTCGGGTGGTTCGGCAATCATGATGAATATTCTGGCAATTGCTTTAGTGATGCGTGTGTCGTACGAAAACCGAGTCCATTTTGTAAAAGCAATCAAGAAAAAATCAGCTGAGGTGTCATTATGAAAGTTGCAATAATGGCAGGTGGTACCGGCGGACATATTTTCCCCGGAATTGCAGTGGCTAAAGAACTAATAAACCAAAATGTGGAAATTGTTTGGTTGGGTGCAGTCGGTGGTATGGAGGAAAACATCGTAAAAAAACATGGAATAACCATCCATTTATTAACAATCAAAGGATTGCGTGGAAAGGGTCTGAAAGGTTTGCTTACAATGCCTTTCAAACTATTTGGTGCAACTCGAAGTGCGGGAAAATTTCTAAAAAAAGAAAAGGTTTCTTTGGTTGTCAGTATGGGTGGATATGTTGCCGGTCCCGGTGGATTAGCTGCTCGTTTGAAAAGAATTCCAATGATTGTCCATGAGCAAAACAGTAAATTCGGAATGACGAATAAATATCTTTCCCGTTGGGCCAGAAAAGTATTAACCGGATTCAATTCGAATGGTTTATACAACTCAGTTTGGGTTGGAAATCCGGTCAGACAAGATATCGAGGATTGCAAAAAAACAGAGAATTCAGACGATAAAGTAAGAGTTTTAATTATTGGTGGATCATTGGGTGCTAAAAGTTTAAATACACGAATTCCGGGTTTATTAAAGGATTTGATTCAATCAGGAAAAATATTAGTCAAACACCAGTGCGGTAAAAATAATCAATCTATGACTCAGGAAAACTATCAATCAGCTGATGAGGTCGAGGTTGTTGAATTTATTGATGATATGGCAGCAACTTACAGTTGGGCGGATTTTATTATTGCCAGAGCAGGAGCATTAACAATTGCTGAAATCAATGCGGTTGGTTTACCGGCGATTTTTGTTCCATATCCTTATGCTGTTGATGATCATCAAACTTCAAATGCAAAGCTTGTGGTTGATAGCGGTGCAGCTTATATTTGGCAGGAGTCGGACTCCGAAGAAAAGCTCAGTTCCACTATCAAAGATTTGGTAGAAAATGTTGAATTAAGAAAGCAAATGTCTGAAGCCTCAAAAAAATTATATAAACCGAATTGTGCTAAAACAATCGCTGATATTTGCATGGAGGTAATGGCATGAGTTACATGACTCCCGAGAACAGATTTGTCAGTCGTATGCAAAATATCCACATGATTGGAATTGGTGGAAGTGGCATGAGTGGCATTGCTGAAGTTTTGCACAACCTTGGGTTTAATGTTTCAGGCTCAGATATTCAAGCCGGTGACGTGGTTGAACGCCTGAGAAATATGGGAATTACAGTTGCCGTTGGACATAAAGCTGAAAATATAAATGATGCCAGCGTAGTAGTCATTTCATCGGCCATTCAAAAAGATAACCCGGAACTGGTGGCTGCTCGTGAAAGTGGCAAGCCAATATTATCCAGAGCAGAAATGCTGGGTGAGTTGATGCGTTTCAAAATCGGAATTGCAGTTGCCGGAACTCATGGAAAAACCACCACTACATCCTTAATTGCAAGTGTTTTGGCGGCAGGTCACTTAGACCCAACTTTTGTAATTGGTGGATTGTTGAATTCGGCAGGGACGAATGCCGGATTGGGAACCAGTGAATATTTAGTTGCAGAAGCTGACGAAAGTGATGGCTCTTTTCAGCTATTACAAGCGGTTTTAGCGGTTGTTACAAATATTGATGCGGATCACATGCAGACCTTTGAAGGGCGTTTTTCTCTATTGAAACAAGCATTTAATAACTTTTTGCATCATTTACCATTCTATGGCGTGGCAATTTTGTGTGTGGATGATGAACATGTTGCTGAATTGGCATCACGTTTGTTACGTCCGACTATAACTTATGGACTTAGCGAAACAGCAATGATACGTGCTGTGAATATTAAGCATCATCAAATTAATATGAGTTTTGATGTGCTTAATGACAACGAAGTTGTTGCGCAAAATGTGGTGATTAATCTGCCTGGTTTACATAATGTTCAAAATGCCTTGGCAGCATTTGCAGTTGGTTTGGAGTTAGGTGTGGATGCTCAAAACATTGCGAAAGGTCTCGCTGACTTTGCCGGAATTGGCAGAAGATTTAATCTAACAGAAAACATCAAATGTAAATCAGGGCATTTCACCTTGGTGGATGATTATGCTCATCATCCAACAGAGCTTCAGGCAGTGATTCAGGCGAGTCGTCAAGGTTGGGATAATCGTTTAGTTGTGGTTTTTCAACCTCATCGCTATACTCGAACACGGGATTTATTTGATGAATTCACCGAAGCATTAAACCATGCCGATGTTTTGATTTTAACAGATGTATATGCAGCCGGGGAGAATCCGATTTCCGGATTTGAGTCAGCGGATCTCAGCAGAAGTATTCGAGCGAGAGGAAAAATCGACCCGATTTATATAGCTGATATTGAAAACCTGCAAATTGATTTGCAAAACATAATTCATGATGGTGATTTAGTGTTAATGGTTGGTGCCGGTAGTATCGGTAAAGTCAGTAAACAAATTGCTAAAAGTGGTTTCTTGGAAAATGGAGAACATTATGAGTCTTAAATTTCCAAAACCACTGAATGAGCTAAAGATTGCAGTTGTGATGGGTGGTGAATCTTCAGAACGCGAGGTTTCTCTCAACTCGGGAAATGCAGTTCTGGATGCATTATTATCATCAGGAGTAAAGGCTGTTGCCATTGATGGAGTTAAGGAATTGCTTGCATCTAATCCGCAAAATTTCGATGCAGTATTTAATATTCTGCATGGAGAATCCGGTGAAAATGGTCATTTGGCTGGTTTGCTTGCGTGCATGAATATTCCTTTCACGGGTTGTGATGCTCAAGGCGCTGTATTGAGTTGGAATAAGAATACGGCGAAAACTCTGGCAAGTGCTAAAGGAATTCTAACGCCCAAATCTCAACTCCTGAAAAAACCTTCAGAGTTACAAATAACAGATAACGGACCTTGGATTGTAAAACCAACCGAAGAAGGTTCAAGTGTAGGTTTGTATTATGCCGATTCCGTTGAAGAACTCCAAAAATCAGTGGAAAAAGCACTTGGAGATGTGGATTCAGTTCTGGTTGAATCTTTTATAAAAGGTCAAGAGTGCACGGTATCAATCATTGAAGGTGAGGCGTTGCCGGTTATACGCATTAAACCTCATGTTGGGTTATACGACTATGAAGCCAAATATAAAAGTTCTCAGACACAATACTTCTGTCCAAGTGGATTAGACTATGAAATGGAAAAGGCCTTACAAAGCGATGCTCTCATAGTTTACAACTGTTTGAAACTTAAAGGTTGGGCTCGGGTGGATTTTATTTTGGATGAAAAAGGAAGCAGATGGTTTTTGGAAGCGAATACAACACCTGGAATGACAAAAACCAGTTTGGTTCCTAAAGCGGCTGCTGCCATTGGCTGGAATTTTGCAGATTTGGTTTTACAAATTCTGTCATCGGCATTTGATGAGGAAGTCCAATAATGGAAATGTCAAAAGGCACAAAATTATCACTTTTGATGTTATCTTTGACAGTGCTGTTGATGGCTGCCTTTTTTTCAGGTGTGATTAAATCGAAACATTGGGAAGTGAATAATATTGATGTCGCAGCAAAATTTAAAAGAGTCAATTCTGAACAAATCAGAGTGGCTGTTGCTGCTTATCCGGAAAGGTCGTTTTTCAAAATTGATGTTTCGCAGATTAGAGAAAATTTATTGGAAATTCCTTGGGTTCAGTCAGTGATTGTGACTAAAAAATGGCCAAACACTCTTTTGGTGCAATTGAATGAACATGAAGCAGCTGCCGTATGGAATAACAATAAGCTGTTGAATGATAAAGGTGAAATATTCAAAGTTGACAGCATTGACGATTTATCCACGCTGCCAAAAATATATGCAAAAGATGTTGACTCAGAAAATACTTGGCACAAGTTTGTCAGATATAACGAAATCGCCAAGAAGACAGGTTACGAGATAACATCTGCGAATATTAGTGACAGAGGTGGCTGGTTGGCAAATTTAAGTAACGGAGTGGAGGTCAATCTGGGTTCTCAGCAAATTGATGCAAAATTATTAAGGCTGGCCGATACATGGCCACAATTAATAAAGCTGAAATCAAATCCACTGGATTCTATTGATTTGCGTTATACCAATGGCTATGTCGTCAAGTGGCATGAAGTTCCTGAGTTACAGGAACAAATTGATGAGATTCAACAATTACATGATGATGGAAAATTAAATGGCTAGAAAATCAGAGAACAATTTAGTTGTTGGTTTGGATATTGGAACATCCAAGATTGTTGCAATTGTTGGCGAGCAGCACAAAGACAGTAGTTTGGAAATTGTTGGAATCGGCTCGTCACCATCCAGAGGCTTGAAACGTGGAGTGGTGGTAGATATTGAGTCCACAGTGCAATCCATTCGTAGAGCAATCGAAGAAGCTGAGTTGATGGCAGGTTGTGAAATTCAGTCCGTTTATGCAGGAATTGCAGGAAGTCATATTCGCAGTATTAACTCTCATGGAATTGTTGCAATCAAGGATAAAGAAGTGACGTATCAGGATGTTGAAAAAGTTTTGGATGCGGCAAAGGCAGTTCCGATTCCTGCGGACCAAAAAGTTTTGCATGTTTTACCACAGGAATATGTCATAGATGGGCAAGATGGGATCAGGCGTCCCATCGGAATGTCCGGAGTGCGTTTAGAGGCCAGAGTGCACCTGATAACAGGGTCGGACTCTGCGGCACAAAATATTTCTAAATGTGTGGCTCGTTGCGGTTTGCATGTGGATCAGTTGATTGTTGAACAATTAGCATCTTCAGAAGCAGTTTTGACTGACGATGAAAAGGAACTTGGAGTCTGCTTGGTAGATATCGGAGCAGGAACGACAGACATTGCAATTTATACCAATGGGGCTATCAGACACGCTGTTGCTATACCAATTGCAGGAGATCAGGTGACCAATGACATTGCAATTGCAATGAGAACACCGACTCAATACGCTGAAGAAATTAAATTGAAATATGCCTGTGCATTGAGACAGTTAGCATCGGCTGAAGAAACAATTTCCGTGCCCAGTGTCGGTGATCGTCCGGCAAGAAGATTAGCACGTCAAACATTGGCAGAGGTGGTTGAACCTCGTTATGAGGAATTATTTACTTTAATTCAATCCGAATTACAAAGAAGCGGTTTTGCAGAGTTGGTTGCTGCAGGAATTGTTTTAACCGGTGGTGCTTCAAAAATGGAAGGCACAATTGAGTTAGCAGAAGAAATATTTCATTTACCGGTACGAATCGGGCATCCGATTAACATTTCCGGTTTAAAAGAAGTTGTAAAGAATCCGGTTCATTCGACCGGCGTGGGGTTGTTGCTCTATGGTAGTAAGAATGAACGTGGTGAGAGTGATTTTACTGAATCGGGCAATATATTCAGCAAAATTAAAAAGTGGTTTTTCTCTGAATTTTAACAGAGTATTTTTTGTTTCATAAATAGCATTTTGGAGGTAATAGAAAATGTTTGAAATAATGGAAAATGACAGCTCAGGAGCTGTAATCAAGGTCATCGGTTTAGGCGGTGGCGGTGGAAACACGGTCCAGCAAATGGTTGAAGCCGATATTCAAGGTGTCGAATTTATCTGTGCCAATACAGATATTCAGGCTCTTGAAAAAACTCGTTGTAAAAATATCATCAGAATTGGTCAAAACGTCACCAAAGGTTTGGGTGCAGGTGCAAACCCTGAAGTCGGCAGACAAGCAGCTTTGGAAGATCGTGAACGCTTCAAAGAAGTTCTTGCGAATACTGATATGGTATTCATTACCGCTGGTATGGGCGGTGGAACCGGAACAGGTGCCGCTCCGGTTGTGGCGCAAATTGCCAAAGAAATGAACATCCTTACAGTTGCAGTTGTTACCAAGCCATTTCCTTTTGAAGGAAAACGCAGAATGGCGGTTGCTGATAAAGGTATCAAAGATTTGGAACAATATGTTGATTCGTTAATCACTATTCCAAATGGTAAATTATTGACACATTTTGACAGAACAACAACATTGCTAAATGCTTTTAAAGCATCTAATGATGTTCTTCATGGTGCTGTTCAAGGGATTTCTGATTTGATTACTTGCCCTGGCATGGTTAACGTCGATTTCGCTGATGTTAAAACCGTGATGTCAGAAATGGGTATGGCAATGATGGGTACAGGTATTGGCAGAGGTGATGACAGAGCTTTACATGCGACTGAATTGGCAATTCACAGTCCATTGCTGGAAGATATTGATATGCACGGTGCGAAAGGAATATTGGTGAATATCACATCGGGATTGGATTTGGAATTAGGTGAAGTTCAGGAAATTGGTGAAATGGTTGAAGAATACACCTCTGAAAACTCAACAGTGGTTATTGGGACTGCAATTGATCCGGATATGGAGGGAGAAATTCGTGTAACAGTTGTGGCAACAGGGCTTAATGGTACAGCAGAGCCTAAAGTGAAACTGGTAAAAGATTTGAACTCAGATGAAGATCGTACCAGCAATCCTGTTCTCGATAAGCTCTATGTTCCTAAAAGAACGGCAGTTGGTGCGGGAAGTTCATTGATGTCCAACTCAGATGATGACAGTGTTTCAATCAGAGCTGAAAAAGACCCAATGATGTCAGACGATTATTTGAATATTCCGGCATTTCTAAGAAACCAAGTTGATTAAACCTATAGTTTTTTAACTAAGTTAAATCGCGATACAGTTTCAGCAGTTCCTCACCTCCGGGGGCTGCTGAAACGCACGTTGTATAAATACAACAGCCAGTTGTTAATTTACAACTAATATTTTGTCAATCTGAAATTAATGTGATAGACTTGGCAGTTCTAGAGTTGTGAATAATCTCAAAACATCATAATGATAAAACAAAGAACCCTGAAAAATGTTGTGAGAGCTACAGGTGTCGGCATTCACACCGGTCAAAAAGTGTTTATTACTTTGAAACCTGCTGACGTTGATACCGGTATTGTTTTTACCAGAACAGATTGCGAGAATTCTCCCAGTATAAAGGCTGAAGTGTCTTTAGTGGGTGATACCAGTATGTCAACAACATTGATTCAAGATGGAATCCGTGTGGCTACTGTTGAGCATTTGATGGCAGCATTTTGCGGAATGGGTATTGACAATTGTCGTGTTGAACTCAGTTCCTCTGAAGTGCCGATTATGGATGGTAGTTCGGGTCCATTTGTATTCCTTATTCAATCCGCAGGAATTCAATTTCAGGATAAGGCTAAGAAATTTATCAAGATAATCAAACCGGTTGAAGTCCAACACGGAGACAAAGTTGCCCGCTTTGAACCTTACGATGGATTTAAACTAAAATTTGAGATTGAATTTAACCACCCAGCATTTAGTGATCACACCAAAACCAAAGAAATTGATTTGAGTATGAATGCTTTTGTGAAAGAAATTTCCAGAGCCAGAACTTTTGGTTTTATGCGTGATATCGAGATGCTTCATGCCAGTAATTTAGCCAAAGGCGGTAGCATGGATAATGCCATTGTGTTGGATGATTATCGTGTACTTAACCAAGATGGTTTAAGATACGAAGATGAATTTGTTAAACACAAAATTCTGGACGCAATTGGTGATATTTACCAATTGGGTCATCCGGTCATTGGTTCATTCTATGGATATAAATCCGGACATGCATTGAATAATCAACTTGCCAGAGAGTTATTACAACAGCAAGATGCCTGGGAACTGGTTACATTTGAAGAGAAAGCACAAAAAGAAGAAAATTTATTCCCTGTATTCGCATAAGTATATTTTCTTTGCACATTAAAAAAACAGACCTTTGAGTCTGTTTTTTTTTCAATAAATTTTAAAAAGTTCAAACTCCCGATATATGTTTGTGGTATGTTTCCAAATATAGTATGTATGGTTATAATTTATCAAAATTTTAGAAAAAACTT
>JAGRJP010000071.1 GCA_020442665.1 Lysobacterales bacterium | reverse complement strand
TAACCAGACGCCCACAAGCTGATACTATTTCTTCAACTGAGACTATCTATCGTGTTGGAAGGTTTGATTTTGATACAGTTAAGAGACATTTAAAGTCCGAAAAAGGACAAATAACTGCTTTGACTTCCAGCGAATACGATTTGCTCAAAGCATTAGTTGAAAATGCTAACATTCCTCTATCCAGAGGTAAAATCATGCAAATTCTTCATTCCAAAGAATTTGAAATATATGATCGGAGTATTGATGTGTTGGTTTCCCGTTTGCGGAAACTCGTAGAAGAAAATCCTGCAAGACCTGAATTGATTAAAACAGTTTGGGGTGTTGGTTATGTATTTGTGAGTGATATTTAAGGCATTGTCATGAAAAAGTTTTTCAATTCAACATATTCACAGATGACAATTATGTTTGGCGTGTTGTTATTGATTAATTTTGCAATTGTGTTATTTGTTTTTCGCAGTTATACGTTTTCACCCGCGGCTAAACAAATGGCACAACAAATTAATAATCAAATGCTGATAATTAAGCGTCTCCTAAACGAGAAAAATTTAGATCAAAGTAAAATTAAACTCGATGAGATTTATACAAATCGAGAAGTACTCATTAAAAGGAATTCACCTACAGATCATTTTCCACAGATTCAATTTTATCAGGAACTAAAAAAACAACTGGATGCTCGAAATATTCACGCAGCCTTTCTGCAGGCCGATGGTGAGCCTCCACGTTTATGGTTGCAACCCAAATGGACAAAAGACTATTGGTTAGGTTTCGCTTTTTACTCTTACATCGACAATATTTCAGCTTTGTTTTTAGGTCTGGCTATCACCTTATTTTTACTGACTCTATTGGCTTCCTTTTTTTTCAGCCGATATATGTTGAAACCATTCAAACAGCTTGCATCAATGGCAAAATCAATCGTTCAAGGTGAAAATTCTGATAAAAACTTACCTGTTAAAGGAACACTCGAAGTCCAAAATTTGACAGAGCTGGTAAAAAACTCTGCTATACAAATTCAAAAGTTGAATCAAGAAAAAGAGATTCTATTGGCTGGTGTTTCACATGACTTACGTACTCCATTAGCTAGAATGAGATTACAAACCGAATTCATGTCAGATGAGGAAATGCGTGAAAATCTGAATAATGAAATTGATGAAATGAACCAAATCATCAACGATTTTATCGCTTTTGTTAAACTTGGAAACGAAGAAAAATTTGAAAATACCGATTTAATAACAATCATTCAACAAAGCATTGAGCCTTATCTACAACAAGGAAAACAGGTTGATTTTAAAACTGATATGAGCAAATGCCATTTAAAACTCAAACCAATCAGTATTAAAAGGATGTTAACAAATATTTATGAAAACGCTTTCAAATACGGAAAACCACCGGTAAAAATCACACTGGAGAAAGAAAGTGATTTAGCAAAAATAATGATTTATGACCACGGTAAGGGCATTGCAGAAAAAGACTTTGAGAAAATATTTGAACCATTTGTTATGGCTCAGTCCAGCAAGAACGAATACGGCTCGGGATTGGGACTTTCTATCGTTAAAAAATTAGCCCAACAAAACAACGCCCGAGTTTCTGCAAGTAACCACATTAACGGCGGATTGCAGATTGAAATAAAGATTAAATACTAATGCTCTAATGGTCTGAATTGTTTTGAAACTTTATGTAAAATACCATTAATAAAAGTATGGGAGCCTTCACCTCCATACTGTTTTGCCAGTTCGATGGCTTCATTTAAAATCACTTTATAAGGAGTTTCGATATGGTTTTTCAATTCAAATACAGCAAGCAACAATATTGATTTTTCAACTTCACCTACATCGTAGGATGATCTTTCAACGAGAGGTGAAACTTCTTTTTCGTAAGAGTCGAAATTTTCGATGATGTTGTGCAAGGATTTTTGGAAAAAAGCCTGATCGACTTTCGCCATGTCTTGCTCTGTCAAAAACTGAGTGATTATCGTAGAAACCGGCGATTCGTTCAATTGCCATTGATAAAGTGCCTGAACCAATCGTTTTCTGGCTCTTCGTTTGGCTGCTAAGTGTTCAGGTATTTTTTTTTGTTTCATTTTCAATCCTTGTAAACGGGGAATTGGTTGCAAAGTTTAACCACTTGAGTTTTCACATTATTAATCACATCATCATTGTCAATATCATCCAAGATATCAGCTATCCAGTTGGCAATTTGGATGAATTCTTCTTTTCCAAATCCACGAGTTGTTCCGGCAGGTGAACCCAAGCGTAAACCCGAAGTGACAAATGGTGATTTTGGATCATTCGGAACAGAGTTTTTGTTAACCGTGATATGAGCTTCGCCTAGACGTGCTTCTGCATGTTTTCCTGTGATATCCTTGCTGATTAAATCAAGTAGAAACAAATGGTTTTCTGTGCCACCGGAAACAATATCGTAACCACGTTGAATCAGGGTTTTTGCCATAATATCAGCATTTTCTACAACTTTTTGCTGGTAAGCTTTAAATTCCGGTTGCAATGCTTCTTTGAATGCAACCGCTTTTGCCGCAATGATATGCATCAAAGGGCCGCCTTGAATTCCCGGGAAAACAATAGAGTTCAGTTTTTTCTCGATTTCGGGATTGGATTTTGCCAATATAATTCCACCACGAGGACCACGCAGAGTTTTATGCGTGGTTGATGTGGTAACATCAGCAATATTTACCGGGCTTGGATACACTCCCGCTGCCACAAGACCGGCAATATGAGCCATATCCACCATAAAATAAGCTCCGACTTCATCAGCAATTTCTCTGAATTTTTGCCAGTCAATTTTTTTGGAATAAGCTGAAAAACCACCAATAATCAACTTGGGTTTATGTTGCAAAGCCATTTCTCGAACATTTTCAAAATCAATATTGCCATCAGCATCAATGCCATATTGAATTGCGTTAAATATTTTACCGGAAAGATTGACTTTGGAACCATGAGTGAGATGCCCTCCATGATCCAGACTCATACCTAAAATCGTGTCGCCGGGTTGCAAAAGTGCAAAATAAACCGCTTGATTGGCTTGAGAGCCGGAATGCGGTTGTACGTTGGCATAGTCAACTTGAAATAATTCTTTCACTCTTGAAATTGCCAGTTGCTCTGCAACATCGACATTTTCACAACCACCATAATAGCGTTTGCCTGGATAACCCTCGGCGTACTTATTGGTCATCTGACAACCTTGTGCTTCCATCACGGCAGGAGAAGTGTAATTTTCGGAGGCAATCAGCTCAATATGATGCTCCTGACGTTGATTTTCCGCAACAATGGCATCCCAAAGTTCAGAATCAGTTCTTGCAATCGTATCTTTTTTGCTAAACATGGTTGTATTCAATCATTTACCGGCTAAAGAGCGGTATTGTACATTCTATTGTTACATAAAACTAAACCCAGATATTAAAAATGTAACGATATACTAAAAAAACCTATATTCAAGTTCTTGATGAAGATAAAGAACCCGTGCTAATATCAATTAATTCAATCAATGAGATGCTGAGTTATGAAACTCATTCAAGCAGTATTCCACACTCCGGGTCCTAAATGGAAGCAAGGGGTGGGTTTTCGGGAACATGAAGGTGTTATGAACCATGTGGAGCATTATGCAAAATTTTTCAATGCGGGTAAACTTAAGATGGGAGGACCATTTATCGATAATGACTCAGGTGGAATGATGATAGCCACAGAGGATGTTACTAGAGATGAAATAGAAAAACATGCTGCCTCAGACCCAGCTGTTTTGAGTGGATTGTTGGATTTTGAAGTAAAAACTTGGTATGTTGCCATGAATAAAGATAAGTAAAAAACTCTTAGTTATTGAATCCAGTAATGAATAAAAAATGAAACCACCAATCTGTGAAGTCTGTGATCTGGATTTCCGACACGAGCTGGAAAAAAACCCAGCGACCGGAGGATTGGTTTATTTCAGTGATTACCAATCACTTGATAATGGTATGGTTGGACATCCAAAAGGTTTGGGATGGTTTTGCGCAAAGCATTTAAGCGATGCTCAGTTTTTATCATCACTGAGTAAGCGGATGGCAATGGAGCAACTCAGAATAAAATTCAACAACTTCGGGTAATTAAAGAGTTTTCCGCTCATAATTCATCATTGATTATTATTAACTGACAAATTCCTTATTATCACTTTCAGCTTGGTACGTTTTCGATTTATAATAGGCCTTGATTTTAAATATTGAAAAAGCGGAATCAATTATGAAAAAAGTTTTTATTTTTATGTCTTTAGTATTTGCACCTTTGTCTTTTGCCGGCGATGTTGAATCTGGAAAAGCGAAGTCTGCAATGTGCGCATCCTGTCATGGTGCTGATGGAAATAGCGTGAATCCGGTTTGGCCAACTATTGCTGGTCAGCATGAGAACTACATTTCTAGACAGCTTGCCCTATTCAAAAGCGGTGAAAGAAAAGCAACAGTTATGGCCGGAATGGTTGCTGCTTTGAATGAAGAAGACATGAAAGATTTGGCTGCTTACTTTAATGCACAAAAACCAGTAAAGAAAGCTGCAGAACCTGAACAGGTAGCGTTGGGTCAATCTATTTTTCAGGGCGGTAAGGCCAAATTAGATATTCCGGCTTGTATGTCATGTCATGGAGTCGCAGGTGAAGGAAATCCTTTATCTGGATATCCAAAAGTTGGAGGTCAACATTCGGCTTACAATGAGCAACGTCTAAAAGATTTCCGTTCTGGTGAAACTGTAAAAAATGCCGATGATGTGAATGGAAATATCATGGCAAGTGTTGCAAAATATCTGAGCGATGATGAAATTAAAGCTGTTGCCAGTTATATGCAAGGTTTATCTTCAAAATAGAATTTGAACTTCGTGGTTGGATTACAGTCCAAGTCCATTCATCAATTAATTCAAGGAGCTTTAAGTATGAAATTTGCATCTGTATTGCTTTTGTTGGCGGTTTTTTCCGTTAATGCTCAAGATACACAAGAGTCTCAATCTGCTTTTACTAGTGGATTGCATTACACTGAGTTAAGCCCGGCTTACGAAACAGGCAACGATGAGCAAGTTGTTGTATATGAATTCTTTGGTTACATGTGTCCACATTGTGCTAATTTTCAAACTTATATGAAACCATGGCATGATAAACTCCCTGAAAATGTAACTTTAGTTAGGGTTCCTGTTGTTTTCCAACCAGGTTGGGATGTTTATGCAAAAGCCTATTATACAGCTGAGTCAATGGGAATCCTCGAGCAAACTCATCAGGCAATGTTCGATGCACTTCATAAAGAGCGCAAAAGATTTTCAACACTGGAGCAAGTCGCGGATTGGTATGCTGAAAACTTTAATGTTGATAAGGAAGCATTTTTATCAACTGCAAAATCTTTTATGATTGATTCAAAAGTGCGTCAATCAACCAATATGTTTCAAAGAATGCAAGTAACATCAACTCCGACTTTGGTGATTAATGGTAAATATAAGCCTAATGTTAAAGCATTGGGAAGTTACAATGCACTATTTGAGTTAGCAACATTCTTAGCTGACAAAGAAGTCGCAGAATTGAGCCTTAACACTCAATAAGGAAGTCATTCGATTTATGAAAAAGATACTTTTAATTTTAGCGGTTTTATTATTTGTTGTCTCTTGTTCTGAGGAGCAAGAACAAGTTTCGGAACTTGATAAAGAGATACAAATGATAAAGGATAACACCAAAAAGCCGGAACCTGAAATCCAAAAGCCGCAACAACCAAGATACACTGAAGGAACTGACTATGTAACTCTTGAAGTTCCGTATGATACCGAGAATGCCAGTCAAGTAATTATTTACGAATTCTTTGGCTATACTTGTCCGCATTGTTTTCATTTTGAACCAACCATGAACGAATGGTTAAAGAAGAAACCGAGTGTTGCAAAATTAATCAGAGTTCCTCTTAATTTTCACCCAAGCTGGGCTGTCTATCAACAAGGGTTTTTGACGGCTGAATCAATGGGTGTGGCTGAGATAGCGCATAATAAATTATTCTCTGAAATTCATGAAAACCATAGAAACTTTACCGACATTGAGCAGCTTGCTGAGTGGTATGCCGAAAACACTGGTATCAATAAGGATGAGTTTTTAAGTACTGCCGATTCTTTCATTCTGGACTCTAAATTACGAAAAGCTGATAATATGGGCTTTCGCATGCAAATTACCGGAACGCCATCAGTTGTTGTGAATGGCAAATATAAAGTTCAGAATAATTCCAAAGATCAAAGGCATACAATTGGAGTCATTAATTACCTGATTGGAAAAGAAACTAAGGAAATGGGGTTGATTAAGTAACACTCATAATCTTTCTATACAAATAAACCCGTGTCATCTCACGGGTTTTTTCGTTTTCATTAATATAAAAAGAGACCTTTGCTCGATTCTGAGTAATTGGGAAAATGAATTTGACTTGTTGTCTTAACAGAGTTTAAGATATCTTTTTCGTTCTCAATCTGTATTATGACTTCTGATAATAAAAACATCTCTGAAATTAAAGCCGATAAAGAAACAGTTATTATAAACACGGAACTCAGTTTGTTTGAGGCTTTGATTCCTGTTGTCGCCCTCATATCAATGCTTGCATATAATATCTTTTTTGTTGAGGGTCAGGAGTTGCTGGGAGCTTATACCAATCAGTACATTTTACTAATCAGTGGATTGATTGCAGCAATTGTTGGTTTCTTCAATAAGGTTGGTTTTAGCTTGATGCTCAAAGAGGTATGGGAAAATCTTCGTACTGTCTTTATACCGATAGTGATTTTAATAATGGTTGGTGCATTGTCCGGAACATGGTTATTTAGCGGAATTATTCCGGCAATGGTTTATTATGGATTAAAAGTGTTAAACCCGGAGGTCTTTCTGCCGGCATCGGTTGTAATTTCCATCATTATTTCAATAGCTACAGGAAGCTCCTGGACGACCTCAGCAACCGTTGGTATTGCTCTCATAGGAATTGGCACCGCTCTGGGAGTTCCAACAGGGATGGTTGCCGGTGCTGTTATTTCGGGAGCTTATTTTGGTGATAAAATGTCACCACTCAGCGATACAACTAATCTGGCTCCGGCAATGGCAGGAACCGATTTGTTTACCCATATTCGTTATATGACTTATACAACAATACCAACCATATTGATTACAATTGTTGCTTTCACGATTATCGGTATGAATGTGAACACTAACGGTAATGCCGATATTAATTATTTACTACACGATATCGAAAACTTATTTCATATCACTCCACTACTGTTTATTGTTCCGGCTGTTGTGGTTGTATTGATTGTTTTTAAAGTCAAACCATTTATTTCATTATTTATCGGTGTGATTGCAGCTGCAGTTTTTGCTTTAATATTTCAATCAGATTTGCTCAAATCACTTCCTGACTCACAATTATCAACTATCACACAGTCTATTTTTATAGAAACATCTATTGAAACTGATAACAAAATTTTGAGTGAATTATTCAATGCAAAAGGCATGCTTGGAATGTTATGGACCATTTTATTGATTATTTCAGCAATGGTATTCGGGGGTATCATGGATGGAATCGGCGCATTGGAGCGTATCACAGAATTCTTGCTAAAAATGGCGAAATCGGTATTCGGGCTTTTTTCCAGCACGGTTGCCAGTTGTATGGGCTTGAATATCTTGGCATCAGACCAGTATCTTGCGATTGTGATTCCCGGCAAAATGTATGAAAAAGCCTATAAAGACAGAAACTTGGCGCCTGAGAATCTCAGCCGGACACTGGAAGACAGTGGAACAGTGACATCAGCATTAGTTCCTTGGAACACCTGTGGAGCTTACCAATCAAGCACTCTTGGAGTTGGTGTTGGTGAATATTTTGCTTATGCGATTTTCAACTGGCTCAGTCCAATTATGACGCTAACTTTTGCAGCATTCAGAATTAAAATTCGCCAGTTGATAAAAGGCTAAATCATTCAAATCCGTTGTAGAAGATTAAATCACTTGGAAGTGCTAAAAATAGCACAAAGCCATCATGATCAGATACTCGTCGGGATGTTGTGGCGTCACTTTCATAACTGAGATTGACGTCTGCTTGCCCTCTTGCATACCTCATTTCATTGAAATACAACAGTGCAGTATCATTTAGCAAGGCGTGATCCAAAACCTGAGCACTTCCTGCGAAGATATAAGAATACTGCTGTGAAGATACCAGTGTTTGAACGGCATTTGTTAGAGGATTGGATGCAAACAATGGAGCTGACCACCATTCATTATCGAGTTCATTAGCCGTTCCTGTAATTTGTCCAATCACATCGACATAACCGTCAGTAAACTGGAAGGCATTGAAGTCTCCTAATGTAACAACGGCTTCTCCGGGATTGTTTGTTTGAATCGAATCAATCATATTGGCAACTGAGTTGGCTTGCTCGAATCTCTTTTCACGGACACGGGTGCTTTCAGTCCCTTCAATTCCACCACGGGAACGCATGTGGACAACCAGTAGATGCAAGTCCATTGAATCTGCCCCCAATGTAATGGTTGAATCCATGTGCAAAGGTGGACGATCATGCAACAATGCTCCGTTTGAACTTTGTGTTTCAGATGCTCCTAATTGTGTCAGGCTATTAACGGTCACGGCACTTGCCTGATACATAAACCCAACATCAATCCCACCACGATCATTCCCTTCAATCAGAACAGTTGTATATGTTGGGCCACCATTGAGACTAATTCGATCTGCTAAATCATCCAATACATCAATATTTTCGACTTCTTGCATAGCAATAATTAGAGGAGTGTTAAGGTCATTGATAAAATATTTTGATAATTTATCCAGTTTCAATTGGTAAGTAGGAGTATCTAGGATCGTGTCATCATCCTCAATACCCGGATCATCAACATCATTAAAAAATCTGTATAAATTGGCAGAAGCCACAGTAGCTTCAATATTGCTGTGACCTCTAACCGGTGCCGGTGTCACATTTTCATTGATAATATTAATCTCCGAAGGCCAGATTTCATATTCTCCAAAATCATAGCCAAAAACACCTTTAATCGAAACCTCTGTGCCACCGGTATATTTTTCCAGCGGTAATGTTAAACCATCTATATCCATCTCCAGAATTTCCGGGTTGCCATCAAAAAGTGGCAAATCATGAATTCCGGGATAATCAATACCCGGTTCCCTGAATGCACGGGCTGATCCTGCTCTGACATAAACATCATCTGTGTTTGCACCAAAAAATCCGACAAATCCTGAACTGATAAACCCTTGAAGCATATCAAAGTGCATACCTTCCAAACATTCGTATTTGTGTGTGGTTTGGTCGGTTGAACAAACTGCATCCTCAGGGTCGTTGGGAGGAAAATTGTCGTTTAGTAATAAAGCAGTTGGTAGTGGATTACCGGATGATTGAACGCTAATCGAAACTCCACCTGAAAACTCGGTAAATTCAAAATATTCGACAATTCCACCGGAGACATCAACCATGTCGCCAACCAAAACTGCCGGAGCAGCTCCGGTATAGACAAAAATTCCATTTGAAGTGTTGCTATCGCCATCATCACGAGCATCCGGTGTTTGCATAAAAAATCCGTTGGTGTCCAAAGCAGTTACGATATTTCCATTTGAACTGATAGTGAAACCATCATAGGCTGATGTTATTGAGTCTCCCTGAATTTCCCAAATCTCCAGGTTTGGTGTTCCTGTGGCAAATGACCAACTATAATTGTCACCACCAATGATATCACCATCCCCATCCAATTGATCATCTCCACCGTCGGTATCAGTAATCTCATTGGCAACCAATGTCACCGTGCAAAAGGAGTTGTCGGGCAATGCAGAGTCCGGTGTCAGAGTAATGACGTCAGAAGTCAAAGGCAAACCACTATAGCTCAAATTACCTGTTCCGCAATCAATTGTAGCGGCCGATGCTGTTGCTACGACCTCTTCACTAAAATTGACGGTAATTGTAGTGCTTGTTGATACCTGAGAAGCACTTTCCGCAGGAACAGTTGAACTAACCTGCGGAGGAATATCTCCGGTGACACATCCATTAAAAAAACTACCGTCATGTTTTGTACCCGGCGAAAATAAGCTGCCACTTGTTGTAGTGCTGTGAAGAACAAAACTTCCTGTGATATCAGGATCTCTTGTAAGAGCCTGGTTTTGACCACCTTCAGAACTATAAGCATAAGCTGCAACATCACTCGTCCCATTGTTCAAAATAATGCTATCGCCACCATTATTCAATCCAAGATTACCGCTGCTTGCAGTTTGTGTCAAAGAGCCACCGAATAAACCTGTTGGAGTGCCGCCTCCAAAAACAACAATGGAACACTCTCCGGGAACAATTGTATTGGCAGGGAAAGTGTGTTTAACTCCAACTGAATCATTCAGCGTCCAGCCGGAGATATCTAAATCACTAACAGAGTTGTTATATAACTCGACAAACTCATCTTGAGAAGTATTCACCGTTCCATCTCCATTGGCATCACCATTAGTTGCATCAGGGTCAGCTTGAAATTCGTTAATTACAACATCCGGCAATACTCCTTTCGGAGATACAGGGTGGTTGATAGATAAAACCTGAGTTGTAAAAAATACAACCAATAATAGATAAACGTGTTTGTTGAACATTGTTTGAATACCTTTGTTTTTCGGAGAATCTCAACATTTTAAGGTAAAAAACGAATAATTCATAAAGCATCAGGTTTAATTTCTAAAGAGTGAGTGAGAAAATCATCAAAATTCATCATTTTGAAACTTTTTTTCATTACATTAGCTATCCCTTAAACATATTCATGAATATGCTGAGATTCCGTGGCGTTCTGTTTTATAATTGAACTTTCAATTGTACAAATGTCAAAGGCTTTAAAAAAACAACACCTATGTATCTCGATTCTTTCGGTTTTGACGAACCTCCTTTTTCAATAACGCCAGATCCTAAGTTTGTTTTTCTCAGTGAAAAACATCAGGAGTCTTTGGCACATTTGGTTTATGGAATTACCAGAGGAGGAGGAGCCGGTTTTGTGCAACTCACAGGGGAAGTCGGAACCGGAAAAACAACGATTTGTCGTTTGCTTTTAGAACAAATTCCTGAGAACACTCACATCGCTTTAATTCTGAACCCGTGCATCACGCCAGTTGAATTATTGGAAAATATTTGCAAGGAGCTAAAGATTTCACTCAGAGGTATTAAAGGAAAGTTGAACCGAATGGTGGATAAGCTCAATGATTTTTTATTGAACTCGTGGGCAAAAGGCGAAAACACGGTTGTGGTGATTGATGAGGCGCAGAATTTACCTCGTGATACTTTAGAACAACTCCGATTATTAACAAACTTAGAAACCGACAAACAAAAATTACTACAAATCATTCTCATCGGACAACCGGAGTTGCGAACAACGATGAGGCGCAATGATTTGCGGCAACTGGCTCAACGAGTCACTGCCCGATACCATTTAAAGCCTTTATCAGCAGATGAAACTTATGAATATTTATCGCACAGAATCAATAAAGCAGGTGGTGACTCCAGTATCATTTCCAAACCTGTAGCCCAAAAAATATATCAATTGACGGGTGGTGTTCCCCGATTGATTAATATTCTGACAGACAGAAGTTTACTGGCTGCTTATTCTGAAAACTCTGAAAATATAACAAAGAAACATGTAAATACTGCCGCGAATGAAGTTCTGCCCGAATCTAATCCGCATCAACACAAAAGAAATCACTTGTTACATTACCTGCTGGTTCTCGCTTTTTTGGTAATTATATCAGTGATGATTTATTGGTTTGGATACAGGAGTCCTACCCAACTGTTAGTAACTGATTTAACAGAAAATAATATTGTTACAAACGATATCAATACTTTTGAATATTCATCCAATGCAATGGTTTGGGAAAGCTATCTCAAACTTTGGGATTCCTCTCCAAACAAAATCTGGTCAAAAACAACATGTCCGGAAAGCAAAGACTCCGGTCTCGCGTGCATGAGACGACAAGGCAATTTACAGCAGATAAAGAAATTGAACCGTCCTGTTGTATTGTTGATCAATGATCAAATGGTTTTGTTGGAGAAAGCAGAATCAAATCATATCGGGTTAAGAAATAGAAATAACGACCTTTCATTCCAAAATCAAAACTGGTTACAAGAAAAATGGTTGGGAACTTATTTCATTTTCTGGCCGATGCCGGCTCAGTTGCTCGATAATCCTGACGCGAAAGAATTAAATCGTTGGAGTTTGGAAATGGCAAATTCCATTTCAACTGAGAGAATAGGTGAGATGCAACTGAATGACTGGATTATTGATTTTCAACGTTCTAATGGTTTACTCGATGATGGTATAATCGGCTCTGAAACTCAAATGGCATTAAGCCTAAGTGCTTATAACGGACCAACTTTAAAATAAAATTATGTCAACAATATTAGATTCTTTAAAAAAATCTTCCGATCAACGTAACGATAACGAGAAAAGCTCGTTAGATGGATTTAAATTTGGTTCCTCATCAAATTCCAAAACCGGTAAGTTGAGGCTGTTGTTTTGGATCATATTTATCATGATTTCGGTATTTGTTACATATTGGTTTGGGTTTAGAGAAATCGAATATACGGATGAGTCCGAAAATATCGACACGTCGGCTCAAGCGACACAAAATGTTCCCCCAAAAAATAAATTAAATATAAAGAATAATCGTTTGGCGAATGGAAATAAAAAAGCTAAACCAAACTCTGAAGAAGTCAAAAAGCAATTGAATCAGAATCAATCACAAGCTCCTGTACAAACCGTGGCTACGATGCAAGAGCCGGAAAATAATAAAGAGGAGGAAAATAGAGTTCAAGCTGAGAAGGAAATTGGTAATGCCGAACAACCCTTAGCCGAACAAAATAAGGAGTCTAACACCAATAATCTACAAGTGGATTCACAAACTATTAAGCCTCAGAACGAACAGTCTGTTATAAAAGAAGTTCCTGAAACGATTAAGCAGCAGGAATATCCTTTCGTGTATCAGCTCCCTTTCAATATCCGCAAAGAAATTCCGAAAATTAAACTTAATATTCATATTTACGACCAAAACAAGGAAAGTCGGCTGGTTGTTGTGAATGGTGAAAATTATGAAATTGGAGATTTGATTGAAGAAACTCTGTTGATACACGATATTGTGCCAGAGGGACTGGTTCTGGACTTTAACGGACAGAAGTTTTTGATTCCTAAATTGTAATTATTTCTAAAGTTTTATTACATAAATGTCGGGCTGACATGAAATAGTCGTTCGACATCATTGATATTTCGTTTGTCAGAAACAAATAAGATGATGTGGTCTTCATGTTCGACGACAACATCTCTATGTGCAATGATAACTTGATTGCCTCGAATAATACCACCGATAGTTGTACCTGGTGGTAAATTGATGTCTTGTAACTCTTTGCCAATAACTTTTGAAGTCATGGAGTCACCATGGGCAATCACTTCAATGGCTTCAGCAGCACCATTGCGTAAGGAGTGAATTCTTGCCATGTTGCCCTTTCTGACATGTACCAACAAGCCGCCAATAGTGATATGTTGCGGGGATATAGCAATGTCTATTTGGTCTCTTTCCAACAACTGTGCGTAATTATGACTGCTGATTAGAGTAAGAACTTTACTTGCGCCCATTTTTTTGGCAACTAATGCGGAAAGCAAATTGGTTTGATCATCATTTGTAATTGCGCAGAAAATATCAGTTTGATCAATATTTTCTTCATACAATATTTCTTCAGAAGTGCAATCGCCTTTGATAACAAGTGCTTTGGTTAACTCTTCTGCAATAAAGCGGGAACGCCTTTTATCATTTTCAATAACCTTGATAGAATGATCTTTTTCCAACATTTTTGCCAGGCTAAAGCCAATATTTCCACCTCCGGCAAGAATCACTTTCTTAACCGGGCGATCCGCATGACGCAGAGTTTGCATGACCAATTTGATATCTTTTTTGGCAGCAAAAAAGAACACCATGTCGTTGATTTTAATCACAGTATCACCATCCGGTGAAATGGCCTGATTATCACGGAAGATTGCAGCCACTCGGGCATCCACACCTTCAGGCATATAGTTGTGAATCTCTCGCAATTGATGTCCAATTAACGGACCTTCATCATCTGCGACTACGCCAACAAGTTGGGCTAACCCTTGAGCAAAGTCCATGACTTGAAGAGCTCCGGGATAATCAATCAGGCGACGAATATGCTCAGTAACTAATCTTTCCGGACTGATAAAAACATCAATCGGCATGTGATCGGATTTGAATAACTCCGGATAATCCAGATATTCCGATTGTCTGACTCGAGCAATTTTTAATGGAGTGTGGAAAATACTGTGGCATACTTGACAGGCAACCATATTGATTTCATCACTGTTGGTGAGTGCCACCACCATATCAGCGTCTTCGGCACCGGCACGAGTCAAAACACTTGGATGAGATGCATTACCATGAACGGCTTTTAAATCAAGCCTGTTTTGCATATCCATGAGTTTTTCAAGATTGGTATCAACCACAGTAATATCGTTTTTTTCTTTCGATAAATGTTCTGCAATGGATGAGCCAACTTGTCCGGCTCCTAAAACCAATATCTTCATGATTTACCCACTTCTTTAGGGTTGATATTCAACGCTCTTAATTTACGATACAAGTGAGTTCTTTCCATTCCGGCGACTTCTGCCAATTTGCCAACTCTGCCATCAACAGCTTCAAGTTGATGAAGGAGGTAATCTTTTTCAAACTCATCACGAGCTTCTCGCAGTGGTAAATGATACCAACTCTTTGTTCCTTGGTTACCGGCTTCTAATTTGTTCTGCTCCAGTAAAGATTCTACTTCTTCTTTGCTGATATCACCCTCTCCTCCAAGAAGAAGTAGCTTCCTGACGGTGTTTTTGAGCTCAAGAATATTATTGTTCCACTGATAGTTTCGTAATAAGTTTTGCGCAGCAAATGACATTTTCCGGTAAGGTGTATTCTCTAAATCCGGCAAAGTATTTACAAAATAGTTTAATAATTCGGGAACATCTTCAGGCCTTTCTTTGAGTGAAGGAATTCTTAGTCGAACTTCACTTAATATTTCAAACAATTGAGGACTAAAATAGCCATTTGCAACTTCAGAACTTATATCTTTTTGGCTAATTGTGATGAGTCCAAAATTAATTATTTGGACTGTGTTTTCACCATACAATGTGAATTGCTTGTGTTTTAAGAAAGATGTCAACAGTTTTTGTTGCTCATTGTTTAATCGCTCAATATTGTTTAAGACCAGTGTACCACCTTGAGCTTGAACAAAAAGCCCTGAGGGTGAGGTTAATTTTTTCTCCAGTTCATCGACAGAAGTATCAACATCCAACTTTATTAATGGACTGTTATTGCCATTTCGTTTTTCATGGATTAATAAGGCGATAGAGTTTTTTCCGGTTCCGTACTCTCCTTCAATAAGTAGATTGTTTTTGGTTTGATACAACTTTTCCAGCTTCGAACGCACGGATTGAATTGCTGCTGAATTCCCAATTGGTTCAATAATCTGAGTTTTCTCTATAATGGTCTCAGTTTTGTTTTGCTCAATTGTGCTGGAAACAGTTTGTAAAAGTTTTGCCAATGACAATGGTTTTTCGATAAAATCTTTGGCTCCAAGGCGTGTTGCTTCTACAGCTGTTTCTACTGTGCCGTGTCCGGACATCATAACAATTGGAGCTGATACCAGTTGTTTCTCCAACCAACCTTTCATCAGACTGATACCATCAATATCCGGCATCCAGATATCTAACAAAATAAGACTCGGAGAATTGATACTTAATTGTTGATTTGCCTCTTCTCCATTGGCAGCAGTGGCAACTGAATAGCCTTCATCCGCGAGGATGTCAGAAATCAGGTTTCTTATATCCGGCTCATCATCAACAATTAAAATGTGTTCCTGTTTCATTTTGAAATATTCGGCATGACAGGAAATGGCATAATATTTTCACCATCTTTGATTTCCCGAATTTTACAGGCTTGTTTTTTCTTGACCTCATCAATGCGGATAACACTTTGCATTGGCAGGTGCAAAACATTGATGTTTTTAAATTCTTCACGAAGTTTTTCTTCGGCAGGATCAATCACAATGCTTTGGTTTTGATCAAAAACTAACTCCCCAACATAAATAAAACCGTACAACTCACTTGAGAAAACATCTTTAGCATACAGTTCGTATATTTTGGAACGACAATAAAATATCACTTTATAAAGAATCTCATCATTCATGCTTTAATTTTACTCCTAATTAGCAATTCTATAAAGCCAGGCCAAACAAAAACCTGTTATAAACCCAACCACATGACTTATCCAAACAATGGAATAATCCAGTGGGCTGACAAGCTGTAAAATAATCTGGATTCCTAACCAGATTAGAGATAACAGAAGTACAGGGATTTCCGCTTTTTGCATATAAAATCCGATGGGTATTATAATACTGATTTTCAACGAAGGAAATAAAACAATCCATGCTCCCAGTATTCCTGAAACGGCTCCACTAGCGCCGATGAGATAGTTCTCAGAACCTGAAAGATAATAAATACAATACAAGTTACCGGCAAAACCAGCGGTGAAATAAATCAGTAAAAACCAAAAGCCACCAATTCTTTTTTCCAAAGAGAAAGCAATAATCAGAAATAAAATCATATTCCCAAACCAGTGTTTCCAGCTTCCATGTACGAATAATGAACTGAGTAGTTTTAGCAAATAAAGCCATTGGCTCTTAATTTGACTAATAATTTCGTTGGGCTTTATGGCAAAGGTCTCATTAAGGAAACCCTTCTGATGAAAAAAATAGGAGGCAATCATTACTCCCAACGTCACTATCCAGATAATTAGTGAGAATGTTGGAAAACGATTTTTTTTCTTGTCTCTAAATTTAAGCAAAAGTTATCTTCGACACTTAAAACACACTGGTATAGTACATGATTTATATGATTTTTGCTGATTCCGGTCGAATTAATTATTTCTAAAGTCCAATTTAGGAAGCTCGGGTTTCTCAAACTCCAGATTTTCAATTTCAATTTCTGTTTCAATACCCAACTCTAACTGATTGATGATTTCGAAATTGTCAGCTAAAAGGTCATTGAGTCGGCTCATTGTTTCGTCGAATCTAATTTTATCCCGAATTAAACCCTTGAGAATAATTTGATTTTTCGAAACTGTAATATCAGAGTATTTGATTTCAGATATTGCCGGAATTAGTAAGAGCAGATTTTCGGCAAAACTTATTTTCTCAACTCGACTGTCAATATAAATTTGGTGTGAGAGTGTATAGTCAGGTGAAACAGCCATAACATTCTCAATAATATCATCATGTTCTTTTTTGTCATTAACGACACCGCGAAGATAAATAATATGATTAAAACTATCAATCTGAATATTCAATTCGGCAAATAAAGGGGCTTCATTCTCGACAATTTTAATAAAATCTTGTACTTCTGCGACATCACAAGTTTGTTGAATCTCGCTAATCAAATGATCGTGTTGATCTTTGGTTAATTCGCCTTCCAGTATCGGGAATTTCCCACGATTTTGTGTTTTGGATGTTATATTCTGCAAGTTGTTATCAGTGATGAGCTTATCAATGCAATTAGAAATCCTTTTCTCAGTTCCCATCGACCAATAGAAAAAAAATGCAATTGAAATCAGAACTAAAGCAATAAATAATTTTTTACCCATAAAACTTTCTCACGCCAATTACTTTGTCAGACAATCAACTTTTCAAAAAGTTACTCTTTCTCCAATTTGTCAATGTTCCTGAAACCTTTAGGTAATAAATTCCCGCGTTTGGCTCTGTTGCCGAGGAAGTTTTGTAAATCTTTCCACTTGATACGAATGTAGCGAGCTCCTGACCAAACGAGGAAAGAATCATCTTCACTAATCACCAGCATATCAACCATATATTCCTCTCCGGAATTAAGTAATTTTGGAGGAATGTTTATCATCTTGTTGCCTTTTCCTTTCGCCAGTTGCGGTAATTCATGCACCGGGAAAGCCAATAAGTGGCCCGCGCTTCCCGCACAAACAATATAATCACTACTAACGTCTTTTATGACTTTGGGAGGTAATGCCGTAAACCCTTTTGGAACGGAAATAATATGTTTTCCGGCTTTGACTTTCGAATAGAGATTTTCAGCTTCTGTCACAAAACCATATCCGGCAGAACTTGCCAGTAAAAGCACACTGTTCGGCTGTTCACAAACAGTTGCTACAAAATAACTTTCTTCCGGCAACTTGAATTTTGCCGTCAAAGGCTCGCCCTGTCCTCTCGCAGAAGGTAAGGTGTTGGATAACAGAGAAAATGAACGTCCGTCATTACTGAGAAAAACAGCGTTCAAGTTGCTTCGTCCTCGTGCATGATGAGCATATTCATCACCGGCTTTATAACTGAGATTGGTTACATCAATATCATGCCCCTTAGCGGCTCTCACCCAACCGGCTTTTGATAAAACGATGGTATTCGGCTCATTTGGAACGATACTGGTTTCATCAAAAACTTTAGCCGCTTCACGATTAACAATCATGCTTCGGCGTTCATCACCATAAAGCTCAGTATCTTCCATGATTTCTGTTTTTATCAGTTTTTTCAATCGAGCGCGAGATTTTAAAGTTCCTGCGAGTTCGTCTCTTTCTGCCATTAACTCCATTTGTTCGGTGCGAATTTTCATCTCTTCCAATCGAGCTAAATTTCTTAATTTGGTTTCAAGAATGGCTTCAGCCTGGATATCTGTGAGTCTGAACGTAGCAATTAATGTTTCTTTGGGATTTTCTTCTTCACGAATAATACGAATCACTTCGTCCAAATCCAGATAAGCAATCAATAAGCCTTCCAGAATATGCAAACGAGCTTCCACTTTATCAAGGCGGAATTGCAATCGTCTGCGCACTGTTTCCGTTCGGAAAATCAACCACTCCTGCAAAATTCTCTTCAAATCTTTAACTTGCGGACGCTTGTCAAGTCCAATCATGTTGAGATTGACTCTGAATGTTTTTTCTAAATCTGTGGTTGCGTAGAGGTGACTCATTAACCCTTCATAATCAATACGATTCGAGCGTGGAATAATCACCAGGCGAAACGGATTTTCATGATCGGATTCATCACGCAAATCTTCAATCATTGGTAATTTCTTGGCTTGAATCTGAGCCGCAATCTGATCCATGATTTTCGCAGGGCTGGCTTGGTGAGGAAGAGCGGTAATCACAATATTCTTATCCTCTCTCTTATGCACGCAACGCATGCGAATACTGCCTGTTCCGTTAGTATAAATATCAATGATTTCTTCACGAGGTGTGATGATTTCAGCATCGGTAGGGAAATCCGGTCCCTGTACATGTTGGCATAAATCCTCAATGGTTGAATCCGGATGATCAAGAAGTTGAAACAACGCCGCTGAAACTTCTCTCAAATTATGTGGAGGAATATCCGTTGCCATTCCCACGGCGATTCCTGAGCCACCATTCAGTAAAATATTTGGCAATCTGGCCGGTAAAAATACCGGTTCCTGAAGTGTGCCGTCAAAATTAGGCTGCCAATCCACTGTTCCGTGAGGAACTTCCTGCAACATACTTTTGGAATAAGCTGTTAAACGGGATTCCGTGTAACGCATGGCTGCAAAGGATTTGGGGTCATCCGGCGAACCAAAGTTACCCTGACCATCAACTAAAGGATAGCGGTAAGAAAAGGGTTGTGCCATCAAAACCATGGCTTCATAACTGGCAGAATCACCGTGTGGGTGGTATTTACCAATCACATCACCAATGGTTCGAGCTGATTTTTTATGTTTGGATTTGGCAGATAAGCCCAGCTCACTCATGGCATAAACAATACGCCGTTGAACCGGTTTCAACCCATCGCCAACAAATGGCAAAGCCCTGTCCAGAACCACATACATGGAATAATCCAAATAGGCTTTTTCAGCATATTCACCCATTGGCATGATTTCAAAATCGAGTATTTTTGACATTTATTCCGAAAATTTGAAAAAGCTCATTTTACACTTTGAGAAATGAGATAGTAATAGTAATTAAGAAATTTATGAAATTCCAATATAAGAGACCATTACATAATTCATGGAACAAGATAAAATTTTGCTAAACGATGTCATAAATTCTTTATATGTTACGTAAGTATATAAATACTGATAATACGGGCAATATTATGAAATCATTAATAACACTTTATCTCTTATTTATAAACTTGCTGGCACAAGCAGCTATACCTATTAATGAGCGCAATGCATTGGTGGGATTATATAATTCCACCAATGGTGCCAGCTGGAACGATAATACAAACTGGTTAACGAATGACCCTTGTGATAACAACTGGTCAGGAATAGTATGTAATGAAACTGGCGAAACTGTAACCAAAGTCGTACTTGTCAGCAATAATCTGGATGGGACTATGATACCTGAACTTGGAGATTTAATTAACCTGACAGAACTAACTCTTAGAAATAATCACCTTACCGGCAGTATTCCGATTGAATTATCAGCTCTTAGTAATTTACAGACGCTTAATTTGAGTTTAAACCAGTTATCCGGGAGTATTCCCTATCAACTAGGAGTTCTCAGTGGTTTAACTCGACTGATTCTTGATCACAATCAGTTGACTGGTTTTATTCCCTCAGAGTTGGGCACACTCAATAACTTAAATTATCTTTATTTGCACTATAATCAATTGGATGGTTATATACCTCCCGAAATTGGTGATTTAAACAATTTACAATGGTTAAATCTTAAAGTAAATCAATTGACAGGTAATATCCCTGCTGAATTGGGGAACCTGAGCCAATTAATTTCACTTCAGCTTGACAATAACCTTCTGAATGGAAGTATTCCCCCACAATTAGGCAATTTGAGTAATTTGCTCTATCTTATTGCACATGATAATCTGTTATCCGGATATATCCCCGAGGAATTAGGCAATCTCACAAATCTTCTACAACTGTATCTCAACAATAATCAATTAACCGGATATATTCCTATGGAATTAGGAAATTTAAATCAATTGCAAAGACTTTATCTCAACTCAAATCTGCTGAGTGGAAACGTACCGGAATCCTTCCTGTTACTGACTTCCTTGACTGAGCTTCAACTAAACCTGGGGTTTAACTGTCTCTATACCAATGACTCATTACTTGATGATTTTCTGGATAGTAAGAGTGGGATTGACTGGAGTGGTACTCAGACTGTCGCTCCGAAGAATCTGGTCATAACTTCAGTCAACCTGAACGATATCTCAATATCATGGGATGCAATTGAATATGAAAGCGGAGCTGATGGTCGTTATCATATTTGGTATAATACCACGGCGACAGGTAGTTTTATAGATGGAGGAACAACTATAAACAAATCTGAAACTACCTATACAATCACCGGATTATCGACAGATATATCTGATTATTTCATCTACATTACTACAGAAACCGATGCTCATATTCAAAATTCGAATGATTTATCAAGTAACCCTAGCAGGATGGTAACCACTGCACCACCTATTTTTGTTAATGGATTTGAGTAAATAAGCTATCTATTTCTCGGTGTCGATTGCAAAGCAATCGGGATACTATTTCTTATCCAACTACCGCCTTCGGGTCCCGGGTATGTGACGTCAATACTCATTGTTCCTGCATTCAGAAAATTTCTTGAAGCCTGATTTAAAGTCAATGTCATTGTACCCGCCTCAAAAAGCTCTAAATTTGTGGGCGTTTGCGAACGTTGATAACCCTTAACCATATTCATAGTAATAGTCATTTCTTTTCCAGGTTCAAAACCGGACTGTTGTCCGATGAGCCATCGAGGGTTGCCTTCACCGTCATAATAATAAAGTACAACAACCATATCCGTATTTTCTGGATTCCTTTCAATGAGTGAGACAGACCAACCCCAACCACTATCGTCGCTTCCGGCCCACCATAAACCAGAAAGATTATTCTCAGGATGTTTGTAATAATCAATCATCGACTTTGAGCACCATTCTCCATATTCTTGGGGTTCTCCAATAGGAACTCCCTGTATGTTTTTCTCCCCAAAACCATATATGAGACCGATTTTTCCGAACTCATCTGAACATTTGTCATGAGCAAGAAAACCCTTGTCATTAATGTCGCTTGATTGATAATATGTTTGTGTCTGATAGTCATAGAAATATTTGAAGAAGTTTAACTCTTGATCGGAAATTCTCCAGTAGTCATCTTGTTGTTCTTCGAACATTCCCAAATCTGCATACCAGGTGGGTTCATTGTTTTCATCGTAAGTATAAAAGACCGTGTAAAATAAATCTTCGCCCACATTCTCTATAGAAAATCCATGACCTGAATGTTGTGGATCATAGTGAAGACCTGTTTCAAAAAGATATTCACGAGCAAGAAAGATTTGTGAACCGTAAATGATATCTTTGAAACCATCACCATCCAAATCGACAATTTTCACTAATAATTCTTCACGGTGATACTCTAGATTCAGTTCGATTTTTTTCCTATAAGACTCTGTCGTTTCATCAATCATGTAGATGTTATGACGATTAACCAATAAATCCGGTTGGTTGTCATTGTTCAAATCATTGACGATTAAAGAATCCACAGAATTAACATCATCCATGCTTTGCTGCTTATAAAAACTGGAAAATCTGCCGTTATCATATTTTCTTATTTTAAGGTAGGTTGTATTTCCAACTCTATTTAGAGTAAACAAATCCAAATCACCATCTTTATCAAGGTCAAATAAATCATAACTTTCAATTATTTCTTCAAGTAAATACTCAGTCTGGAAGGTGTTGACATCATTAACACCATAAATGATTCTTAACTTTGAGTCGTCATCAATAAATAAAATATCGTCATAGCCGTCATTGTTAAAATCATAGAAGTTCAATTCAGGTGAATCATACGAATAATTCGGTAATATTACATTTTCAACCAGTACACCTGTACCATTCAGGTTAAGACCGATTTCAATTTTATAACCTTCACTGGTACGTTCAATTTCCCCGATCAAATCAGGAAACCCATCACCATTAATATCAGCGTTTGTAGTTTCTGAGGAGTTATAATTTTCCAGAGTGACAAAGTTGTCTTCATCGATGCCATCTTCAGAATTAACAAGCACTCTACTAGAAACATCACAATCAAAATTTTCAATATCACAAACAAAAAACCTCGTTTGTAAATCTTCCAAGCCATCGTTGTTAAAATCAATCGGGTTCAGATTCAAATAACTGTGTTCCCTGTCATCGGTTAAGAAACTCAACTGGTTGACATCAAACCCTGATGAATTAAAGTTCGACAATAAATATGAGGGGATATTTGTAATAGAATGGGCTTTACTTAATGATACATAAAGCGGACTGGAATATATCAGCTCATTTTTCCCATCACTATCTAAATCTGCTACTTTAGAGTTGAGATTATTCATGGATGAAAATGACAGATTTGCAAGATTTTTATTACTGTTGTTTCCGCTGGGATTACTCAACATAATTATTCTATTATTCTGATAATCATTTGAAAAACAATAATATCGATAAAAACATTCTTCATCACCGGAGACAAATGAATCCGTAGTAATATACTCATATCTCGCCAACCATGGGAAGGAGACTGGTGAGAAGATATCATCAAAACCATCATTGTTGAAATCTACGAATAGATATCTTCTATACCAATCAACATTCAAACCTCCATAGCTATAGGAGTCGTCATATTTATAATTGCCCAGAAATTGGGAATCTGAGAGGTTTTGATTGGCTCGAAATTGACCGGAACCGTCACCAAACAATACTAGATAAGCAAGACCCTGATCATCTCCATAAGTATTTCTTAAATCAATTATAACCACTAAATCAATATAATTATCATTATTAAGTTTAGTCGCTTTATAAGGAACAACACTGGCCCCATCTAGTGGGTTACCGTAACTGGATAATTCGGTAATCAAATCTATGAGTAGAAATTCACCGTTGAGATTATTGATTAAAAGTCGATTACTGGACAATATCAAATCCAAATCACCGTCATTATCAATATCAGATTCGAGCAGATGGTGGTTCTCAACATACGGCAGTACGTGCTTGTTTTCGCTTGAAAATCCGCCATGACCATCATTGATATAAATTTCTATTTCTGAGTTTTCAGAATATAGCAAAAAATCAGAATAGTTATCGTTATTAAAGTCTCTTAAAACAACAGATTTGTTAGGATTTCCCCAAGCCGGAGAGTCATTTTGTATCTGGTATTGTAAGGGTGAAAAACTTGTGTTTTTATATATTTCCAGATTGCCATTAATTATTTCAGGAATCCCGTCATTGTCCAAATCTTTGATATAGATTGACTTGTCAACAGAGCCAACATTAGTTTCAATAGAATCCTCAAAATTCCCCTGACCATCATTGAGTAATATATTACCTGTTGAACTGACAATATCGTTATCACCATCATTGTCAATATCTCCAACACTAATATAAACTGTTTCCAAGGAATAATTTGAATAACCAAATTCACCTCCCAGATTTATATTCTGTTTCGATGGAATAAAACCGCCTCTTTTATCATTTAGCCAAATTCTTGCTGGTTCAATAATGACCGGAGTCGGTTGGGGAGGTGTATTGATAGCATAATGCCTGTACCTTTCCATTCCTGAGGTCACCATATCATTGTACCCATCGCCATTGACATCTCCGAAAACAATATGTCCGTAGACCTCCGGTATTTTGCTACTTTCAATTTCAAATAATTCCAATGTTAATCCGCAAGTAGAATATATAAATAAAACTGGAATCAGGATGTTTCTAAAAAAAAGGATACTTACTGGAAAATTGTGAAATTTATCATTATCTGTAAGATTGTGTTTTTTCATTTAATTGACCTCCGCGAGTCAATGTTGAGTCAAAACATCAGGTAGCTCCGGACTTTCACCGGATTCCCTATTACCGAAATTATTTTCGCACCTGAACAACTGTGTTAAATCTCAGTTTATCATATTTTTTGTTACGACAATGTTAATACTACGTGTATTTTATATTTAGAAATTAAAACTCAATCAATAAAAACTCAACACTTTCACCAGAACCAATTTGTGCCAGTTTGCTGAGAGATTGTTCAGTGAGTTGAAGAACTCGGGCGTAGCCGCCGGTGGTTTGGCAGTCTTGCATCAAAACAATGAGTTCACCGCTTGGTGTGAGTTGAACTGTTCCGGGTTGAACCGGTGAGGTGATGATTTCTTTGGCGGAGAGTTTGTGGTCTTTTTCCAGTTTGTAAGCCATACGGTTGATTGCTTTTGATACTTGGAAAGAGGAGTTTGCTATGTAGCTCTGGGTTTGGCTGTTTAATGAATTGAACTCAGGCCCTTTGAAAACTTCAATGGGATTATCAATTGATCGCGATTGTGGCTTTACTTTTGTGCGATTTAAAATTGGTTGAGTTGAGGATAAGGTTTTAATCCTATCACCTTTTTCCAATTTTGATTTTTTTGTGATTCCTTGAAAGAAACTTCTAGAGGACAGAACGACTTCAGCTTGGAAGCCTCCGGCAATGGACAAATAACACCAGATTCCTTTTTGTACTTTGCCGAAGTGTAAAATATCGTTTTGCCGAACCTCCAGAACACTATTTTGAGAAACAGGATTTTGATTGATTGTTATATCACATTGAGCTCCACAGATTGAAATATAAGTTCGCTGATGAAATTTCAATTTCAGCCCCATCCCTAAAGTTTCAATGACGGCTGCATCCAGTTCATTATTCAGTAAAGAATTCGCCAGCTTGGCACTGGTTTTATCCATAAAACCACTCACCGGCACGCCGATATTTCTGAAACCAAATCTTCCCTGGTCTTGAATGGTGCTGTACACACCCGGTGCAAGGATTTCAACGGACATCTTTGAATTCCTCTAAACTGATAGGATAAAACTGAATGGAGTCCATTGGTTGTAAAATACAAGGAGTGCTTTTTTTTGTGTTGAAAAATTCAAGTGGTGTTCGTCCAATAATATGCCAACCACCGGGACTTTGTTGCGGATAAATTCCGGTTTGTGAACCTCCGATAGCAACAGAGCCTTTTGCAACTGATAATCTTGGTGTAGATAATCGAGGAGTTATTAACTTTTGATTAAGCCCTTGTAAATAGGGAAATCCGGGAAGAAAACCGATAAAACTAACAGTATAAACAGGTTCACAATGGAGTTTGATAATGTCATCAATCGTTAAGTTCTTCTGCTGTGATAAACTTTGTAAATCCTGACCCAAAGACAAATCGTAACAAACCGGAATCTTCCAAAATTTGCTCTCTATTGTTTCAAACTTGGGAGTTTCGAGAACTATTTTTTCGATTTCCATTTTAACAATGTTA
>JAGRJP010000070.1:26711-55629 GCA_020442665.1 Lysobacterales bacterium | reverse complement strand
TGAACTGAAATTTCCCGATTTTTAATTAATTCGGATATGTGTGAAATACCTTGAAATTTCATCGTTACTCGACCACCGTAGGAACCAGATAATAGTCTTCGTCTGATTCTGTTGCCATATTCAAAAGAGTTTCTTTGTTGGAAGTTTCTGTAACATCGTCAATACGAAATCTTTGCACTGCATCCATCGGATTTGCCATCGGTTTAACGGACTCAGTATCAGATTCGTTGATATGGTTAATCATTTCAACAACTGAATTGAGAGAAGTCATAATAGTATCTATTTCATTTTCACTCACACTTAGCTTCGCAAGATTTGCTATTTGTTTGACTTCTTTACGATTTATTAACATAAAAATCTCTTTTGTAATATATAATTAACGGTCGGCATTATTTTAACCAAAAGAGCCGTATTATGCCATTTTCCTATACAAACAAAATTAATTACTGACATATTATGTTTAAAAAATTCAGAAGCCTTTTTTCAAATGATTTATCAATTGATTTAGGAACAGCAAACACGCTAATTTACATGAAAGATCATGGAATTGTTCTCAACGAACCCTCTGTGGTTGCAGTTCGAATGGATCAAGGTATAGGTGGCCCTAAGGATATCGCTTCGGTTGGTATTGAGGCAAAAATGATGCTCGGTCGTACACCCGGACATATCATGACAATCCGCCCATTGAAAGACGGTGTGATTGCAGATTTTGAAATGACTTCTGCAATGTTGCAACATTTTATACGCAAGGTTCACTCGAACAGATGGTTAAAACCAAGTTCAAGAGTTCTGATTTGTGTTCCATGCGGTTCAACACAGGTAGAAAGAAAAGCCATTCAGGAGTCCGCAGATGAAGCCGGAGCATCAGATGTTTATCTGATTGAAGAACCAATGGCAGCAGCAATCGGAGCCGGAATTCCAATTCATGAAGCTCGCGGCTCGATGGTTCTGGATATTGGTGGCGGAACTTCTGAAGTTGCCGTTCTATCATTAAATGGTATTGTTTATTCCGCTTCCGTAAAAATTGGCGGAGATAAATTTGACGAAGCCATTATTTCCTATGTTCGCCGTAGTTATGGCACATTAATTGGTGAAACCACTGCTGAAAAAATCAAGAAAGAAATTGGTTGTGCCTACCCTTCAACTGAAGTCAAAACCATTGAAATCACAGGTAGAAATCTGGCAGAAGGCGTGCCAAGAATGTTTTCAATTAACAACAATGAAGTTTTGGAAGCCTTGCACGAACCTTTAACAGGTATTGTTTCAGCCGTTAAAACCGCTTTGGAACAAACACCACCTGAATTGTGTGCTGATGTTGCAGACCAAGGTATTGTTCTCACCGGCGGTGGAGCATTGTTAAAAGATTTGGATAAACTATTGATGGAAGAAACTGGTTTGCCGGTATTAATTGCCGAAGATCCTCTCACTTGTGTTGCCAGAGGCGGTGGTAAGGCTCTTGAAATCATGGATGAGAACGGTTCTGATTTTTTTACGTTTGCAAGAAGAAGGTAATTTAGAAATTTTTTAAAATTTAAAATGTGGGGCAAAAAATCCGATAAATCTGCAACTCAAACCTATGTTTTGCGATTTTTGTTTTTGGAGATTGTTTGTGTTGTTTTGATGATTCTGGACAATTCCAACAAAATTGCCACTCCCATCCGCTCCACTATTTCGGCTCTCACACTTCCTTTGGTGAAAGTTGTTGAATGGCCACAGAGAGCCTATAACTTTATCAATTCAGCTTTATCCGATCATTTGCAATTGTTGCAAGAAAACTCCGATCTCAAACAAAACCTGTCACAGGTTCAAATTGATTTGCTGCAAATGGAAGTCATTTCACAACAAAATGTCGAATTACGACAATTACTGAATGCTAAACAACAGCTGCCCTTACAAACAACGGCAGCATTCTTGGTCAATCTCAACATTGGAAAAAATCAACACCGAATCGTAATCAACCAAGGTTCGAACCAAAATATTTCAATCAATCAAACTGTTTTGGATTTGTATGGGCTCATTGGGCAAGTCAGCAAGGTCAATTTGGAAAACTCACATGTGATTCTGATAACCGACCAAAACCATGCTGTGCCGGTCGAATTTTTAAGAACCGGTGTCAGAACGGTACTCTATGGAACCGGAGATATGAACAGTCTCAGTTTGCCTGAAATTCCACAAAGTGCAGACATCAAGGTTGGAGACACTCTAATCACATCAGGATTCGGAGGAGTTTTTCCAAGAGGTTTAAAAGTCGCAAGCCTTAGTGAAATCCATGATTCTCAAGGAGATCGCTCCTTTCAGCAAGCATACGCTAAGCCCAGTGCCAATTTAAATAATTTGAAGCAGGTTCTTTTGGTTTGGGAAGACTCAAATCACTCAGAAAGTAGTGAGGATGCGACTCAGTGAAACTTTTCTCGAGTAAGTTAATTCATCTGTCGATTATATTGAGTTTGGTACTTATGCTGCTTCCCTGGCCTATATGGTTTAGAAACATCCAGCCTTACTGGCTGGCATTAGTCATTATTTACTGGAGTATTGAATCACCCAAACAGTGCGGATTGTTTACTGCTTTTACCTATAGTATTTTGCTTGATGTGCTTTATGGAAGCCTATTTGGAAAACATGGGTTTTCCATGGTAGCAATTGTTTTTATCATTAGTAAAATTCATAAACGACTCAAGATGACCTCTTTCTGGCAACTATCATTGATGGTCGGTGCTTTATTATTGAATGATGCTTTTATTCGCTCAGCAATTGATTGGTTAGCATCCAATGAAAACACACTTGTTTTACATCTTTATTCTGTCATAACATCGGTCATCATTTGGCCTTGGTTTAAATATTTTTTGGACCGATTGAAACTAAAACACAGATAATATGCGACAAAATTACCGGCAAATTAAAAATCCAAAGGCGGAAACCAGAGTTTTTAATTCCAGAATTTTTGCATCAGTAATCATAGTCAGCATTGCACTTATGATTATTTTCAGTCGTTTTTTTTATCTTCAAGTAATTAAACATAAGGAGTTGTTACAAAGCTCTGAAAAAAACCGCATAAGAACAACTTCATTGTCACCGGCAAGAGGTTTTATTTACGATAGAAACGGAGTGTTACTCGTCGATAATATTCCAACCTATCGTTTGCACGTGATTCCTGAGAAATCAGGAAATTTAAAAGAAAAACTTTATGAGATGCAATCTTTAGTTAATCTGACAGATAATGAAATTGATGATATTCTGGAAAAAGAGAAACAAAATCCGCCATTCAAACCAATAATCGTAAAAGCGAAGCTTTCTGAAGATGAGTTGTCGAATTATGTATCCAGAAAGCATATGTTTCCCGCATTTACTGCAACACCCTACCTCATTAGACATTACCGTTATACGGACTTAATTGCTCATTTAGTTGGATATGTCGGCCGAATCAATGAAAACGATGTAGAGAATTTAGACAATAAAAGATATCAAGGTACCGAATACACCGGCAAACAAGGATTAGAAAAGTCGCTGGAAGACCGGTTACATGGTCAACCCGGACAATTAACGATTGAAACCAATGCTCGTGGTCGAGTTTTGCGCACCATTAAAGAAGAGTTGCCAGTCAGTGGTGAGGACATCCAACTAACCATTGATATACGACTTCAACAAGCGGCGTTTAACGCACTAGGTGATATGACCGGTTCAATAATTGTCGCGAACCCCAATAATGGTGAAATTCTGGCGATGGTTTCAAAACCCGGCTTTGATCCCAATGATTTTGTGAACGGAATTTCTCAAAAAAAATATTCTCTGTTACTGAACTCCATTGAAAATCCATTATTTAATCGAAGTATCAAAGGTGGTTACGAACCCGGATCAACCATCAAGCCGTATATGGCACTGGCTGGATTGTATTATGGAATTATCACACCGGATTTCAAAATGTTATCAACAGGATATTTTCAGTTACCCAATCAACCACGCAAGTATCACGACTGGATGAAAGGAGGACATGGTTGGGTAGGCATTGAAGAGTCCATAGCTCAATCTGTTAATACTTTTTATTATTCTCTGGCTCCAAAAATTGGTATCGACCGTATACATAGTTTTCTTGCCAATTTTAATTTTGGAAAAACAGCAAACATCGAACTCAACGGAGAGAATAGTGGCTTGTTACCCTCAAGAGAATGGAAAAAAGAAACCAAAGGAATGATATGGTTTCCGGGCGAAACTGTTATCACCGGTATTGGTCAGGGGTTTTTATTAAATACACCTATTCAATTAACTAATGCACTAGCAATCCTTGCCAATAAAGGCAAGTCTGTGCAGTTGCACTTAGTAAAAAACAGCACTTTTCAAAAAAAAGAATTTGAATTAAATATTGACGAAAAATACTGGGAAATTGTTCATAAAGGTATGATTGCAACAATTCACGACCCAAAAGGTTCAGCACATGCTATTGCCAACAAGAACTACCTGATTGCAGGTAAAAGCGGAACATCTCAAGTTTATGGTAAAAGTGAAGAAGAAATTTATGTGCGAGATACTGATATTCCCAAACACCTTCGGAATCATGCGCTTTTTATTGCGTTTGCGCCGGCAGATAAACCCGAAATCGTAGTGGTTGTGGTAGCCGAGCATGGAGCCAGTGGATCAAAAGTTGCTGCCCCAATTGCCGGTGAGGTTATAGAACAATACCTCTTAAAAATCAAGCCTCAGGGAGTTGTTGATGCTGGCGAATAAGGCACAAAACTTCAATAAAAGACACTACATCGACTGGTGGTTGGTTTCATTTATTCTGATATTAATTGGGTATGGGCTTTTTGTGTTGTACTCTGCCGGAGGCTGGGGATTAGTCAAAAAGCAAATGATACGATTAGCTCTTGGTTTTGTAGTGATGTTGATGTTAGCTCAGCTAAAACCTGAAAAACTGGCAGGTATCACACCCTGGCTTTATGTCATTACCATTATTTTGCTGGTTTCTGTATACTTTTTTGGATATGAATCCAAAGGAGCAAAACGCTGGTTGCAGTTAGGGATTCGATTTCAACCTTCTGAATTAGCAAAGCTGACAATTCCTTTAATCCTTGCATGGTATTTTCGTTTTCGTGTTTTACCTCCTGATTTCAAATCCATAATCAGTTGTTTGGTTTTATTGCTCATTCCAGTTGTTCTTATTCAAAACCAGCCGGACTTGGGAACATCCATACTTGTTGCAGTCAGCGGACTGTTTGTATTATTTCTTGCAGGAATTTCCTGGAAATATATTTTTGGAGGGATCATTTCAGTCGCAGCTTTGGCTCCAATTGCCTGGAGTTTTATCCTCAAAGATTATCAAAAACGCAGAGTTCTGACTTTTCTCAACCCCGAAAGTGACACATTGGGTTCAAGCTGGAACATCATACAATCAAAAATTGCCATTGGATCAGGTGGCTTGATTGGTAAAGGTTGGCAGAACGGTACTCAAACACAACTTGATTTTTTGCCGGAACATTCCACAGATTTTATACTCTCAGTATTATCGGAGGAATTCGGACTTGTCGGTGTAATGATACTTTTGGCAATTTATCTGGCGATCATATTCAGAGGATTACTCATTGCCTTCAGAGCAAAAGATACGTTCAATCGCCTTTTTGCCGGTGCTTTGTCTTTAACATTCTTCCTTTACCTGTTTATTAACGCAGGAATGATTAGTGGTTTGTTACCCGTTGTTGGTGTACCATTACCACTGGTAAGCTACGGAGGAACATCAATCATCACGCTGATGGCTTCTTTCGGAATGATAATGTCTGTTCACAACCATAGGAAATTATTGAAATCATGAAAAAAATTCTTTTATTGCTCGTATTGTCTTTATCTGTTTACGCAAAAAACACTCTTCCGGATGCGGAAACCTTTATTAAAGAAACTGCCAAGGAACATAATCTGGATGAAGAATTCGTAAAAAATATTCTCGTTAATGCACAAAAACAACAAAGCATCATTGATGCCATGAACCGTCCTGCAGAAAAAGAAAAAAAGTGGTTTGAATACAGACAAATATTTCTTACTGACAAACGCATCAACGGTGGTGTTGAATTCTGGAAAGAACATAAAGACATTCTGGACAAAGTCAGTAAAGATAGTGGCGTTCCTGCTGAAGTTATCGTAGCAATCATAGGTGTTGAAACTTATTACGGCAAAATTAAAGGCAACTACAAAGTAATTGATGCACTCTATACTTTGGCTTTTCATTACCCAAAACGCTCACCATTTTTTACCAAGGAACTGGCTAATTTCATGAATCTGGTTAATAAAGAAAAAATCGACCCGCTGGAAGCCAAAGGCTCATACGCCGGTGCTATGGGATTTGGACAATTCATGCCAAGTTCCTATCTGCAATATGCTGTGGACTATGACAAAGATGGGCAAAGAGACTTGCTTAACAACATCCCGGATGCTATTGCCAGCGTTGGAAACTATCTCAAAGCCCATGGATGGAAAAAAGATGAAGGTATCGCTTACATCGCAACCACTGCCAAAAAACACACCAAACTCAAAAAACAAGACCTCAAACCATCATTAACCGTACAAAAACTCAATGACTACGGCTTTTCCGTCAAACAGAAACTGGACAAAAAAGAACTCATCACCCTCACCCAACTCCAACAAAAACACGAAATGGAATACTGGTTCGGTCTCCACAACTTCTATGTCATCACCCGCTACAACCACAGCGAAATGTACGCCATGGCCGTTTTCCAACTAGCTCAGGAGATTAAGAAGGGTATGGAGAGTTAAGTGATATTTACAACCTCGTGAACTTAGGCTGTTTTGTTCAGAATAACATTGTGGTTCAACGAAGCAATAATCCCCCCTTTAACTCTCACCTAAATATTTTTGAAAATTTGCAATTACGTTTGCAAGTGTTTGAGCATTGCTTGCAATGTGAGTTTTTGCAAACGCCAAATTTGAAGAAATATTAAGGGAAGCCAACGGCTGAGAGTTTGGGGTGTCATTCTTTTGCGATACTTTTCTTAGACAAGTAAGAAAAGTATCAAGCCAAACCTTGTAGGAAAAACACTTAAAACTTTAAATATTTTCCTAAAACCAAAAAGCAATTTGCCGATATTTTAATTTTTCCGAATCTCTAAAATGGGCACCATGTTTCGCAATATCGCGAACTTGAAACTTTAACTTAAACATTTTGGAGAAAAATTATGAAAAAATTATTTACAGCAGTCATCACTTCTTTGGTTCTTTTCAGTCAATCTTTGTTTGCAGTCAACATTAATACTGCAGATGCTAAATCTTTAGCAGAAGAATTAAACGGAATTGGTGTGAAAAAAGCACAAGCAATCGTAGATTACCGAACTGAACACGGTGATTTCAAAACCATCGAAAGCCTGACAGAAGTTAAAGGAATCGGTCTGAAAACTGTTGAGAAAAACCGCGATGCGATTGAATTGACAGATAAATAATCATCACAATCACAATATCAGAAAAGCCGCCTAGAGCGGCTTTTTTTATTCAAATTTGTAGTTAAGACTTTTAACTACTGACTCGAGTTTTCCTTTTAGCGGCTCAAAAAAGGTTTGATAGTTTTTCCATCTGTTTTGAGAGTGGAGATAAATATCATCAGCAACCTGCGCATAACTGTTGGTGCTGATTCGGTTGCGAGAACGCAAGCGTTTGTCTTTATCCAACATAGATTCATCAAATTCAATGCCCAAAAATTCGCAAACATTTTTTATTGTTTTTTCCGGATTATCAGTTAAATCTTCATAACGAACTTCTATCAATTTCCCTGCCAGATTTTCTTTTAAATCTTGCCAAAGACTCACGGTTTTTAAATACATTTCAGCACTTTTCTCGAGAGTACCAAAATGCACAAATGCTTTTGTTGGAGCATAGTTTTGAAAGAAGTTACTCAGAATTGCATCCATTGGATGTCTTTGCATAAAGATAAACCGGGCTTCAGGGAATAGCTCATGAATAAATCCTGATTGCAAAAATCTTAACGGCAGCTTATCGAGAATAATTTTATCCTCCGTATCTGCATAAGTGCCAATCATGTCTCGATACATTGATTGCAACTCTTCTTTAGCTTTAGAGTCCATTGGTTCAGTCAATGACCAATAATTTTGCCCTTTTTCTTTTAAATGATTGAGCAAAGTTTCAATGGTTGGCTTTTCTTCAATCGAAACAATACTGTCATGAGAACTTAAAATTGTATCTATCAATGTGGTTCCCGAACGAGGAAAACCAATCAGAAAACATAAGTCTTTACCACTATCAGCTGTTGTGTTTGTATCTTGTGAGTTTTGATTTTTTGCAGCAATCCAGTTCCTAATCTCCTGTAGCGATTCGTCAAAGGATTTGGGATTAATTTGCTTAAAACGAGGGCTTTCAGACGCCAACCTATTGGCTTGAGAATATGCCAAGAAAGCATTTTGATAATCACCAACTTTGTCAAATATCTCTGCGTTTTCGAACCAGTATTCGATTTGTTTGTTTAAAGACAAGGATTGCCAAAAAACTTTTTGTAATATTTCCAATGCTTGTTGAGGTTGATTTTCTCTTCGCTTGATTCTTGCCAGATCAATTAATGCAGTTGGATTCTGCGGATCAATTGAAAGCGCTCTTTGATTTGCATAAGCTGCATTTTGTAGATTATTGTTTTTTTCATAAACATTCGCTAATTCACACCATGCTTCCACTTCATTGGGATTGAGCTCAACTGCTTTATGTAAGTACTGTAATGCGGGCTCTGTTTCTTGCAATTCGTTGTGGAGAATGCCTTTGTAGCAATAGGTTAAAGGGAAATTAGAATCCAATTCCAATGCTTTCATATAGCATTTATCGGCCTCAGCAAAATTTCCTTGATGATGATAATTCAATCCGGCATTGACTAATCCCAATAAGTGATTGGGATTGATTTCTAACAGGTTGTCGAAGATTTTTTCAGCGTGTTGATAATTTTGTTGCGCTGAATAAGTTACTGCCATATTGTACAATGCTGATTGGTATTGCGGAAAATGTTCAACTGCATTTTTATAACTCGAAATTGCCACACCCAACTGTCCGATTGCTCGCTGAGTATGCCCAAGATTATGCCAGGCTTGTGGGTAATCAGGATCAATTGCCACCGCTTTCGCGAAATTTTCCAATGCCCTATTCGACTGTCCGGAATTTTGTAAAGCTCGTGCTAGGTGGTTGTAGGCATGGCAATTATCAGGGTCTTGCCGAATAGCATTTTGAGCAGTTTCAACAGCTGCTTGCAGGTTTTGTTGTAATAAATGGAGAAAAGATGATGAAATCAAACCTTCTACTGTTTGGTTTCGAGACATACTTTCAGCCAAAGGAATAGCATTTTGCAAATCCATTTCGCCAATGTAATATTCCCTCAATGTCGCTTGACATCGTTCATCTTCCGGATGCTCTTTTAAAAGTGTCAGGGCTGATTCAGTTTGACTATTTTTTAGAAGCTCTTTGACTTGCTTTATAATCTCGCGAGATTTCATCTTTAATTTCTATCTTTCAACAAGGCTGCCATTATAGTGATTTTTCGTTTTATTGCACATATTTAGCAAATCAAACTTTACTCCTCGACGACATAAAAGTCCTTGACATAGACCAACTCACAAGCACCTCCGCCCGTATCATCCCGAGTGAGTGAACTTTGCCAGAACCAACCATCATCTTTTTCTGCACGAACCAAATACCCTTTAAAACGCACAATACTTCCGGCTGGGGCTCGTTCTATCATGTCACGCACCTGATTATCTGCGGCAATGATATGCATATTGGCACTATGAGTTTCTATTTCTCTTCTAGGTATTGGAAATGGATTGGCATTCCAGCGATACCAACGACCGGACTGGCTGATTTCTATACTTTCCAAAACTTTCTCATCCGACATTCGCCCCCAACCCATTGCTAAATCCACAGAAGTTAAATCAGCACTGTCATCGTTGTAATATTTTTTTGAAAGTATCTTTCCATGCAGTGAAAATTCAGCTTGTGGCTTGATTTGATATTTGCCAAATTTTATTGAAGGAATTGTTTCAGTATCAACTTGAACCGGGTCCTCTACTGCTTTGACTCCTGGAGACAAAACAACTTTTGGTTCCTCTCTAAAGAAAAAGAACCAAATAACAATCAATGCCAACGAAGTATAAATCAGATTTTTCACTCTCTGATTATAGCATTGATTGGAGCCACATTGGTTTGAGAAAAGAACGGAGACTCGTTAAAACTTCTTTCGTGCTTTTTTTGTTGGTTTCCTTGCGGTTTTTTTGCTCTTAGAGTTTGGGGAAAGCGCTTTTTTACTTTTACTTTTTTTAGAACCGGGTTTTCTTTTTTCTTGGAATGGCTTCTTTTTATGTGGCTCAAAAGAAGAAGTTCCCTCCTCTGATAAAACCTGCATATTACTCCTTTTCCCACAAATAAAAGCTTCCTGTAATTGCTTCAAAATTTCATCTGGCATTTCATCGGGCAAATCGACTGTACTCATTGAGTCATATATCTCAATGTGACCGATAAAGTCTTTATCGATCTCTGCTTCATTGGCAATCATGCCAACAATATTTGAGGGCTTTACATTTTCATTATAACCAACAGCGATTTTATAGCGTTGCATTGGCACTTCAGGATATTTTTTTAATGGCTGAACTTCCGTCTTAATTTTCTTATCAGGTCTGTTTTGTTTTTTATTTTTACTGTCTTTACCATGCTTGCTCTCAGGCATTTCGTGACGAAAGTCTTCTTCTTTTGTTAAAAGTGAGCCCAACTCTTTCTGTGACATGTATGCCAATGCGGCAGCTATTTGCATGGTGTCATTTTCGGTTTCCTTTTGAAACTCTCTGACCAATTGTTGAAAGATTCCCAAGTCAGCAGTTGCCAGAGTGTCGGATATTTTATCTTTAAACTTTTGCATTCTTTGTGAGTTAATATCTGCAACAGTTGGCATTTTCATTGGTTGAATCGGTTGTTTTGTAGCCGACTCTATCATTCGCAGCATTCTTTGTTCCCGACGCCCAACAAATAATATAGCTTCTCCCGAGCGACCGGCTCGACCGGTTCTGCCAATACGATGAACATAGGATTCAATATCATAGGGAATATCGTAATTGATAACATGACTGATTCTGTCCACATCCAATCCGCGGGCAACGACGTCTGTTCCGATTAAAATATCAATACTGCCATTCTTTAAATTGTTGACCAAACGCTCTCTTTGTTTTTGTACCAAATCACCATTTAAGGCTTCTGCTGCAAAACCACGTGCTTTGAGTTTATCTGCAAGCTCTTCTGTCGCAACTTTTGTTCTCACAAAGACAAGAACTCCATCAAAGTTTTCTGTTTCCAACAGACGAGTTAAGGCATCCAGTTTGTGCAACCCACTGACCAGCCAATATCTTTGATTAATATTTTTTGATGTGGTTGTTTTTGTTACTATCTTAATGTCAACCGGTTTGTTCAAATGGTTGGTTGCCACTTTTTTGATTTGGGGTGGCATTGTTGCCGAATATAAAGCAATTTGTCTGTCTTTAGGAGTGTGTCCAAGAATCCAATCCACATCATCAATAAAGCCCATTCTCAACATTTCATCAGCTTCATCCAGCACCAGTGTTTTTAAAGCATCGAGTTTCAAAGTATTGCGTCGCATGTGGTCCATCACTCGACCCGGTGTTCCAACCACAACATGCACACCTCGTTTTAAGGCTCTCAATTGCGGTTCAAAACTTTGACCGCCATAAATTGGTAATACATGAAATCCTTTTATGTATTTGGCATAACTTTGAAAAGCCTCTGAAACCTGTATTGCCAGCTCTCTGGTTGGTGTTAATACCAAGACCTGAACATCTGTTGAGTGCAAGTTTAAGTTTGTCAAAATCGGGAGTGCAAAAGCCGCTGTTTTGCCGGTCCCGGTTTGCGCCTGACCGAGAACATCTCTACCGGACAAAATTGCAGGAATACTTTGAACTTGAATCGGTGATGGTTGCTCATAACCGTTTTCTTTAACGGCTTTAAGAACAGAAGATGATAAACCTAATTGATTAAAAGAGATATTCTCAGAAGAGTTAGACATAAAATTATTGAATTGAAGTAAAGAAAGGAGGTAGCATTATACAGTAGTTGCTTTCCGTTTATTGTTTTTAAATCTAATCATCTGGAGAATAAATAGGTTTAAATTCACTTAAGAGGTGCGAAATTTAAAATCTCGTCTCTGTTACGGTTTTTTAAGGGTGGGTTTCTATGACTTATTATCAGTTGTAACTTTAAATTCTTTGTTAAATGTTTTTTTCCCCAGCACGATATGAAAGATAAGAGCAAATGGTAATAAGGTCCCAATTATTAAATGTAGGTACTTAACATAGTCTCTAGCTTCCCCACTCATATAATAAAGCAAGAATGCCGTTATTATTTGTATTGATGCAAAGGAAGCCAATATCATTCCTGCTTTCTTAAGTTTTTTTGTTTTCCACCCTAAAGGAATATGATTTGTAAAAATAGAACCGAGAATCATCATCAATATAAATGCAGACAACCCATGAAATATAAGTATTCTATGTTGATAAGGATGTTTAACTGGTCCAAACTCTCCTTCAACAACAACCCATTCATTAAAAATAAAAAAAAGCAAACCCGTAATTAAACTACTACTTAAACAAATGTATAGAATGTTCTTAATTGATTTTTTTATCTTCATTTTGACCATATTAATTCTTCATATACAAAGCATTATATTTATCAAAAACACAACGATATTTGCCTCCGCTTAACGCTACCACTTTTGTTAATGCATCCGCGTGCATACACTTATCAGCAAAAACACTGATAGTTTCTTTAGCCTCTACTTGCTTCCCTGTCACCGGACTAAAAACCTGTAAATTGTTTCCTGGTGAATAATAGCCGGAGCTTGTTGCTAAACCTGGTCGCAACAATTGGTAGGGTTTCAGGTTTTTATTTTGATTGGGAATATATACCCAGCTATTTTCCCAATCAAAATACCTTATATCGCCACCGGCATTGATGCTTATTTGACTAACATTAGCGGAATCAAGTTTATTGACTATATATTCAAAAGCTTTATCAACTGCATATCCTTTGGCTACTCCTCCAACATCAAGACTAAGAGGTTTCTTAAAGAAAACAGTATCGTCTTCAATTTCGATATTTTCATACCTATTGGAATGATGTTTATAGTTATTATGATTTGGTAAAAGCCCTGATTCCATTAATTCATTTGCAATGCAAATATCGAATATTCCATCAGTCAAGATGCTTAATTCAATCGAAAAATTTAATACTTGAGTGAAGTCTTGTGAAACCTTTATTGGTTCTCTGTATGCAGATTCATTTAATCTCGATACTTCACTACTGGCTTCATGAAAGCTCATTTTTCTATGGATATCAGCAATAATTGAATAAGCTTCATTACTAACTTCAATTAATTTTTCATCACTAGTTTCTGCTTCTATGTAAATATCAACGAATGTTCCTAAAAAAGGCTGGCAACGTTTTATTTGATTCATTTTAAATATATTGTAAAACCTCTTTCCAAGTGTGGGTTAAACGATTTATCCCATCAGTAATATGTCGGCAGGACATGGTTGCACCAGATATATTTTTTATCTGATCATCAAGCTCTAGTATTTCGTTTGAACTCACCCCAAGGAATTGATTTCTCCACTTTTGGTTCATTACTTCATCTCCATAAGACTCTCTGTAAGTTAAAATTTCAACCCCTCTGATTGTTCCCGTACTATTAATTCCTACTGCCACATCAATGAACTCATGTTTTCCTATAACTTGATCTGCAATCAGAAAATCATTGCTAGAAGATTTCACTCCTTTCAGAACATTATTTCTGACTCTCGTTTTTGAGTTTTCCTTTATTCGTTTCATCTGATCTTTGTTCATCTTGTATTCAAATGGAACCATCTCCAAATCTTGCCACATTATTTTTTTAGCTTGCTCAAAAGTTATATAGCTTTTTGCCCACACTTTTTGCCCGATTAATAAACTACTAGCTCCCAATGCGATTAAGTATCTATTAAAGTCCCGGCGGTTCATCAATCATTCTCCCAAGCGATTGTAAAACCAATATGAACTTTTTCGTGTTCATCCCAATTTCTGTTACTATAACTTTCGGAGAATGGAGAACCTCCTCCGGCGACCTGCCAAAGGACTCCGGCTGTCACCCACCATTCTTTCTCAGCATAATGAATAGATGGCCCTATATAGTTTCCTCGTTGATGTTGCGAACCAACACGGAAATCCGTCAAATCAAAACTGGAACGCCTGAGTTCAGGGTTAAAAACTCCATTTTCTTGAGGGTTTAAATAATCAGATTGATGCCTAAACTCCACCCCAATGTTCCATTTAGGCTTAAATCTATAAGAAACTCCCAAAGAAAAGTCAGCAGCAATTTCCTCTTCAAGCACATCTGGAGTATTTCTTCTTTCAAACTCTAGTTTAGTAGTTGCTGCTAGTTGTAAGGTGTTATCCAAGAAGTTCTTTTGCGTATATGTTGAAAACACAAAGGAATCTTGGTTAATATTTGAGCCATCAAGTCGGTATTTATTTCGGTTTTCATAACCAAATCCAAAAGACAACCCCATGAAGTCTTTGTATGTGCTTAATACATTGTATTTGAGTGCTAGTTCAAAACCACCCACTTGGGTTTTATTGAATCGTCCTGCTTCTCCACCTTGGGTATCAAACATAGGCTGTAAGTTTTCATTCTCTACCGAATATTTATGGTCAAAAACCATAACCTCAGCTGATAAAGTTAATTTATCTGATATTCCGTATTCAATTTCAGGTCTTATATCATTAAAGATGTAGTCTCCCGAGTCCTTATTCTGTCTTGAAATGATATTTAATTTATACTCTAGAGCGCCTTTGGGTAGAGTATCTGCTCCTTTTGTATAAACCCATACGCTTTCATCCGTATATGCATTAAATGTTATACATAGTAGTAATAATGTAATGTTCTTTCTCATCAGTTATCCCATTAATATTGAATATGAGGAATTATATCTAAATGCGAATGATTATCAATTAGATTTAGAAATTTTTTTATTTTACTTCCTTAAAGCCAACTATGGATTTCAGAATATACTTTCTTCTCAGTAGAACAATCTGACCTGATAAGCTAAAATGGAGATATTCTTTATTCAATAGAATTTATGAAACTACTAATAACCTTTTTAATCCTTTCAACGAGTGTTTTTTCCTCTCCCGGCTATTTTCTGAACATGAAAGGAACTCCAACTCAAGGCGGATTGATTATTGCACAAACTCATCCGTCAGCAGTTGTCTCAGTAAATGGTGTTAAAACAGAAATGACAAAGGATGGATATTTTATGTTTGGGTTTGGAAGGTTTGATGAAAATCCTATTAATCTGGAAATTACCTTAAATGGTGAAAAATATACCACGACTGTCCCGGTAACTGCTCGCGATTTCCCTACCGAAGTTATCAATGGATTACCGGATAACAAAGTCAATCCTCCGGCAGAAGTTCTTGAGCAAATCAAACAAGACAACATCAAAGTCGCCAAGGCACGTAGTTTTTTTGACAAAAGAGATGACTTTTTACAATCTTTTATCTGGCCCTCAAATGGAAGAGTTTCAGGAGTTTATGGTTCTCGTCGAATTTTAAATGGAGAACCGAAGCGACCTCATTACGGCATGGATATTGCTAATAAAACCGGGACTGATGTGGTTTCTCCCGCAGCGGGAATTGTTCGAATGTCTGAGACCGGAATGTATTATACCGGTGGTACCATTATCATTGACCATGGTTTTGGCTTGACCACTACATTTATGCATTTATCAAAATTAACTGTTGAAACGGGAACTCAAGTTAAGCAAGGTGAAAAAATTGGTGAAATCGGAATGACCGGACGAGCCACAGGACCACATTTGGATTGGAGATTAAATTTGGGTAATATACGGCTCGATCCTCAGTTGATGATTCCTGACCAATCAGATGGAAAATAAAGAAAACAAACCTTTGTGGTCTCGCATTTTTGACAACAAGATTGGTAAAAGCATTAGTCTTTTTACCTATTTCAAACAAAGTTTTATGGCAACTTTGTTTTTGCTTATCTTTTTTTTATTTTGGAATTCTTTCATCCCTCTAAAAAACCAAATTATTTTTTCAGCGATTGCTTCTAGCACTTTTCTGACTTTTATCAGTACCACCATTTACGATTCACTCAATAAAAAAATTATCGGTGGTCAGTTTATCGGAGTATTAGTCGGTATATTACTTTGGCACTTAATGCATATTTTTATGCAACAATTTCCACAAAATGAGAATGAAGTGATGATTGTTTTTATTTCTTTCTCTGTTGGTTTTGCGATGTTGTTTATGTCTATCTTTAATTTTGAACACCCTCCGGCAGCCGGAACAGCGATGGCTTTTGTTCTGGATCGGCAGACTCCGGCCGTGAATGACTTTTTATTCGTGATGGTTTGTGCCACTTTATTGGGCATTACTCATCATTATTTGAAAAAATACCGATTGATTAAAGATTTGCAGGGTACTGCTGAAAGTCCGAAAGTCACAAGGCTGAAAAGAATCGCAGGGTTTATCAGACATCATAGAAAAAAGAATCGTCAAACTACTGACCTCTGAGAAACAATTTATCCATTTGTTTCATATCCAGTTGCACCCAGGTTGGACGACCATGATTACATTGATCGGCTCGTTCGGTCTTTTCCATTTCACGCAACAAGGCATTCATCTCAACAATTGTCATTTGCCGGTTTGCCTGAACCGAACCATGGCATGCCATAGAGGCGAGGATTTCATTCATACCCGCTTCAATTTTTCGGCTGGAACCAAGCGTTACAATTTCAGAGAGTACATCTTTGATGAGTTCTTCTATATCAGTTTTGATTAATATTGATGGAACTTTGCGAATAATAATCGACTCTTTTGATGCCGGTTGGATTTCAAAACCTAGTTTTTGGAACCATTCAGAATACTCTTCTACTGCATGAGTTTCTCTTTCACTCACAGACATTGCAATTGGTACAAGCAACGATTGGGAGCGAATTTCTGATTCCTGCATGGAGTTTTTCATCCATTCGTAGGTGATTCTTTCATGAGCCGCATGCATATCGACAATAACCATTCCTTGCTTATTTTCAGCGATAATAAATACACCATGCAGCTGTGCCTTTGCGAAACCCAAAGGAGGAATATCTTCACCACTTTCGACTGAAGTATTCTCAAAATCAGGTAATTGCATTCCGGCTTCTGCAATGGTTTTCAGATACGAACCACCTGTTTCTGCGACTCGTGGTGAGCCATAACTGCCCGAGGGATTAAAGGACATTGAAGATTGCATTTTTGAATAATCAATCTGCGGAAGATTTGCCGTGTTGAATCCTAAAGAATTTGTCGAATTTAGTTCAGATCCCGGACGAGTCTGGGATAAAGCATGGTTTAAAGAACCAAAGATAAAACCATGAACCTGTTGTGATTCTCGAAAACGAACCTCGTGTTTTGTAGGGTGCACATTGACATCAACCAATGCCGGATTTAAATCGAAATAAAGAATAAATGCCGGAAAACGCCCATGAAAAAGCACATCCTGATAGGCTTGTCTGACCGCATGACCAATCAATTTATCCTTTATCATACGACCATTAATGTAAAAAAACTGACGATCCGCTGATGCCCGATTCCAGGATGGTTTTGCCACCCAACCATACAGCCTCATGCCATGGCGGTTTTCATCAATGTAAAAAGAATTGTCGAAAAACTCTTTACCGCACAACTGGCTAATACGAGCTTTTTTCAAATTTTGATCCTCACCGCCTTGTGAGTTCCTCACTATTTTGCCATTATGAATCAATGTGAAACCAATATCGAAACGAGATAACGATATGTTTTTAATCAATTCATCAATCCTGAGAAATTCGGTTTTATCCGTTTTTAAGAATCGCCTTCTTGCAGGTGTATTGTAAAACAAATCTCTGACTTCGATGGTTGTCCCTGTTGTATGTTGTGCCGGCTTTATTCCGTCACATTTGCCACCGGAACAGTTGAGTTGATAGGCGTGGGAACTCTCTTCTGTTTTGGAAATCAAGCTGAAACGACAAATGGAAACGATACTGGGAAGTGCCTCACCCCTAAAACCGAGTGAGTGAAGTGACTCCAAGTCTTCAAGGTTATGAATTTTACTGGTGGCGTGACGCTGAATTGATAGTTCCATATCCTGTTGGTTCAGCCCAAAACCATTATCCGTAACTCGTATTAGTTTTTTTCCGCCCTGCTCAATTTCAACCGTAATGCGTGTAGCTCCGGCATCAATGGAGTTTTCGATCAATTCTTTAACAACTGACGCCGGTCGTTCAATGACCTCACCCGCTGCAATCTGATCCACCAATAAATCAGGGAGTTTCTGAATTCTGTTTTCCATTTGCGCATTATAACCAATGTCTCAAACAGATGACCAGTAAGTGCCAGCTTCATGAGGCGAAGTTTTGAATTATAGTTATTAAAACCACTAGCTGATTATTCAAAACCATTAGCAAAAATGAGTTCATCCGGAAAATAGATTGCTCCTGTATTGGTTCTGCCCATAAGTGTATCACCACCCCAGATAATCATGCTGTTTCCTGCCCAAACTCCGGTGTGGCGATCTCTGCCTGAAGGCACGTTATTTGATCCGGTTGCCGTCCAGTTTCCATCAACCACATATCTGCCACCGGTATCCAAATAACTAAAACCACCCCAAACAATCATTTCTGAACCAGTCCAAACTGCTGAATGCCATTGACCTGCGGTTGGTGCGTTGGTCTCAGACATGGTTCTCCAGACATTGGTACCCACATCGTAGATTCGCCCATTATTTAAAAAATTTCCTGACCAAATAATCATTTCTGAACCGGTCCAAACTGCCGTGTGTCGGTTTCTTGCCGCAGGTGCATTAGCTGTCGCTGTCGGTGACCATGTGTTATTGACTAAGTCATACACTCCTCCACTATCAAGGTTTCCGGCATTAAACCCGCCCCAAACAACCATTTTAGTTCCGCTCCAAATGGCGGTGAAATCATATCTTCCGATTGGAGCAGAGGTTGTATTTGTTGCTGACCAAGTATTTGTGGTCGGATTATAGATTCCTCCGCTGTTTAGATAGCCTCCACCATAACCACCCCAAACAATCATTTCTGAACCAGTCCAAACAGCTGTATGGAGTTGTCGTGCAGTTAAATTTGAAGTTCCGGCATCACTCCAGCTATTCACACTTGGATCATATCTTCCACCATTGTTAACCACATCCGTACCATCATGACCACCCCAAATGACCATATAAGTTCCCGTCCAAATGGCTGTATGCCCCAAGCGTGCACTTGGTGTAGAACCGGTAATCGCGGTGCTCTCCCAGCTATCAAAGACCGGATCATAAAGACCTCCATTTTGTAGTTCATTATTCGACGAATTTTGTCCCCCCCAAACAATCATTTTTGAGCCTGTCCACACAGCTGTGTGATAGTAACGAGCTTGTGGAGCATCCGCTGAGTTCATTGTCAGCCAAATATCAGATTCCTGAGATAAGGTGATTTTTGCTAAAAATTCTTTGTCATTGTGAAATTTTGGAATGATGTAATCAAACTCGGTGGTTTCCGGCACTACTAATAGATTCTTCTGGTCGCTATATACTTTTGTAGCGTTAGTATTTTTCCTCCATAAGTTTTTTACAACAATTGGGCGAACCAAGCACTCTACAATGGAGTTTGCATTATTATCAAAAAGGCTAAAATATTGTTTCAGACGGGTCGGATTTTTAGTGTTTCGAACAATACGATTCAACTCTTTTTGCAACATTTCAGAACTGATTGTTGTTGAATAATGCTCAGTTAGCAATTGCTCGCTGACCAATGTCTCTTCTATATTCTGTTTGAGAATTTTTATATCAAATCTATTGGAAAAAAGTGGCTTAGGGCTTTTATTATGTTCCGGCCAGATGGTGTGAGACCATTGCAATTCGTGAACTTTGAGCTGACAGGATAATTGCTTATCTAAATAACCTTGTGAGTCGAGATGTTTCCAATCATTTGCATTCGCGTTAAAAAAATAACCCAACAATATGATTGAATAGAATACTCTTGAAATTTTCATCATTTGCCCCCGTATTATTTTTATGGATTTCTTAATTTATTCTTCTATCAAATAGAAAAAATCATCAAACATCAAACCGAAAAGCCAATGCTTCACTAAAATAATACTTCAATTAGGGAAATATTGCTACCCGAACGCCTTTACAGCTTCAAATCAGTTACTAGATCCGACACGTTGGATAATTTTGTTCTATATTTTTTCCGCTTGACATAAACACATGAAAACCATATAATCTAGACAGTCTAGATTAATTTAATATTATGAAAAACACATGGCAATTACAAGATGCGAAAAATAAATTTAGTAAGTTAGTGGAAGCAGCGATGCACAATCAACCTCAAATTGTTACAAAACACGGAGATGAGGCCGTGATCATTCTTTCTATTGAACAGTACAACAAAATGATTGCTCCAGAGCTTGATTTAATATCTTTTTTTAATAACTCTCCTATGAAGGGTTTTGATTTAGACATTGAAAGGCAAAAGGATTTACCAAGGGATGTTGAGTTATGAGGTTTTTATTAGATACCTGTGTCATATCTGAGTTAATAAAACAAAATCCGAACCCAAATGTCGTTAATTGGGTCTCAAATCAAAAAGAAAAAGACTTATTTGTTAGTGTTCTAGCTTTTGGTGAGATTCAAAAGGGTATTGCTAAACTTCCTGATAATGCCAGAAAACAGCAATTACAGCTCTGGGTTAAAACTGATTTATATGTCCGTTTTAAAGATAGAATTATTCCTGTTGATTTAGAAGTGTGCAACAAGTGGGGAGAGGTTCAAGCTAATTGCGAGTTATCAGGAAAAACAATGCCAAGTATCGATGGTTTAATCGCTGTTTCCGGCTTAGTCAACAATTGTATCGTTGTAACCAGAAACATTTCTGATATGGAAAACAGTACCGCTACATTATTGAACCCATGGGAAGTTGAATGAAAAAAGACAAAAATATTGTTTGGTTATTTTTAACATTTCTAAGTTTTAACTTTTGTAATGCCGCACATGGTCCACTCAACCACCTTGTACCAGCTGACAGTTTTGGACGACTCTATTCGGATGTGAAATATATAACCACTTCAAAATTAAATATAGATGCTGATAATGAAGGGTATTTATTACAGTTCATCAAATATCCTTCTTTTGACCTGGTCTCATCAACAGTAGTCATAGAAAACTATAAAAAAAACGAATATCGGGTTGCATACACTACAAAAAAGAAACCAGATAGAAAATATTCACAAAGAAATATCAAAACAATTTATCGCGCTATCCACAAGCAAAGTGTTGAGAAACTGAGCAAAATTTATGAAGAAATACTTTTAAAAACTCGTTATTCTGAGATTGAATCTAACAAAAGAAGTTTAGGCTTGGATGGTACTGTTTTCGAGTTTTTTATCTCATCTATGAAATTCGGAAACCTATTTGGAGAAACTTGGTCACCAAGCAAAGGGACAAATACTTATTTTTTGGTTCAAGCTTCAGAAGCATTAAATCAATATGTAAAAGAAGAAATTTCAGAAGAAAATCTAAATACTGTGTTCGATAATACAATAAAAAGACTACAAATAGCCCTAAAACCAAATTATCTGGATGAGGAAATTGAAGAATTTCGATCACTAGAGCCATTTCTTAATTGCAATATAGAAGAACTGGCTCCTTATACATTAAGTGCTTCTATTGCAATTCAAGAAATTGCCAATGACAAAGATATTTCAGAAGAAAATACCGATCCAACTCTTATGGTTTGGCGACATGAAGCTTGTGAATTATTAGAACTAAATGCAGAACTATACACAGAAACTGAATATGCCATTGAGAAAGAATGTTCCAAATTAATAAAACTAAAAGGAGAAAATGAAAATGAATATATTGAAGATGTTCGCAAACATCTCTCTTGGTATAAAAATCCTAGCCATGTGGTTTTAGCTTGGGTAATTAAAGATAACAAGCAGCCTATGCATACAATTATAGCCACCGATGGAATAGAAGGCATAAGAGTCAAATTTCCAGGATATGGGAGAGATGGCACCACTAATATTGAATGCATTAACAGCCCAGAGAAAATATTTTATTTTTAGTATTACTATAAACCCAACGCAATTTAATATTATTGTGGTCCACCACTATGAATAATCTCATAGTATTTCTTCTCGAGCTCTAATTTATGTTCGGCTTCTTCAAAGGCTAAAAACTGAAAAGTGTCTTTGAGTTCACCTTCGGGGGCGTTATCAGCCAGCTCCTGATATTGTTTCATCGCAGCATCTTCACGAGCTAAAGCGTATTGCAAGATACTTTGATCATCGGGTTTATCACCCAAATCCAGCAATTGTACAAAGTCTGAGAATTTGTGATCCTCGGTTGGTGTTTTGATTCTTTTTTTGAGTTGTTTTTTAACATTCGGACTGTCTTTCAGGCTACTGAACAAATCAAAATGTTCCTGCTCTTCTTCTGCCAATTCTTCAACCAGATAGCGAATATTTTTGCTGACTTTCGGAATCATTCCGGAATAAAAATCTCTGGCGGTTTTTTCAAAAGAAATCGCTACATCCAGAATTTCTTCCAGAGTTTTCATCCCTTGCAGTTTTTTATAGGATTTACTGTGACCTTCTTTATGTTTTTCACTCATGATTTTTTCTCTTTCCGTAAATACTTATCAATATCTGTTGCCACTCTGTGACCATCAGCAACTGCATGAATCACATCCGGACCGTTGACCATGTCGCCTGCAGACCACAACCACTCTACAGATGTTGAACCATTTTCATCGACCTGAATCCGACCTCTGTTCCACTCCAGTTCTTCAGTCAATTCTTCGCCAAGAACTGAAATGTCAGCCATCTGTCCAATGGCTTCTACAACCATTTCTGCTTCATGAAATTGTTTGTCAGAATCATCGTATTTAGGAGCAAAACGACCTTTATCATCGAAGATGGAAACCACTTTAACAGTTTCTAATCCTGTGAGTTTACCTTTTTTATCAATAACACATTGCACAGGTCCTCTGGCATCCAAAATGGTTATGTCTTCTTCTTTGGACTCTTTGACTTCCTCATCGTCTGCGAGAAAATTTTTACCAAGGGTTTCCAAAGCTGAAACAGTAATTCCGACTTTACCGAATTTTTGTTTTTGTAAACGAGCCAGAGAACGGGCAATATCCATCGCCACATTTCCGCCGCCAATAATGACAGCAGACTTGGGAACTTCAAATTCTTCACCTTTCGGAATCATTCTCAGCAAATCAACAGCCTTTTTGACATTTTTATTTTCACTTCCCGGAATTCGGGTGGAACGACCATTTTGCAAGCCAATTGCTAAAACCACGGCATCGTTATCTTTTTGTAACTGCTGCATAGTGATATCTTTACCGATTCGGACATTGTATTGAATATCAACACCAACCGATTGAATCACCTCAATATCTTGATCCAACCGATCTTCAGGGAGTCGGTAATTCGGAATGCCATAGCGAGTCATTCCGCCACCTTTTGGCTGTGCTTCATAAACAGTAACCTGATGTCCTTTTTTCACCAAATCAAAAGCGGTTGTTAAACCCGCAGGTCCTGCACCGATAATCGCAACTCGTTGTCCTGATTTTTTCGTAGCTTTACCTTTTTTGGCAATTTGCTTGATTTTGGTTTTGGGAACATGGTCCATTGCAAAGCGTTTTAACCAACGAATTGCTATGGGTTGTGAGGTTTTCACTCCATCTTCTCCAACTCGACCTAACGAACAGGCGGACTCACAAATATGCGTACAAACCCTTCCACAAACATGTGAAAATGGATTAGTTTCATACATCCACTCAACCGCTTGCTCCAGATTTCCTTCATAAATCGAACGAATATAATTCGGAGCATGCATGTGTGCTGGGCAAGCATCTTCACACAAGCCACAATCGACACATCGAGATGCTTCTTCAACCGCCATTTCCATGGTGAAGCCGTCAACAATTTCATCAAAATTATCAATTCGGTCTTCGGGTTTCATCTCCTGCATCGGGCGACGTTCTCTGTCGAGCAAATCGCTGTCTTTGGTTTTGGTCCAGCCTTTTTCAAAATTTAGCCCATGAATACCGCTTTCCTGTGGAAACACAAAATAGCTATCTGTCTCATCTCCGTCACAGGTATGAACATACTCTCGGGATAGCTCTATGGCACTGGTCGGACAAATATCGACACACAAAGCACACCAGCAACAACGACCATAATCAATTGCCGGACGTAAATTACGAATACCTTTGCTGGCGTCTTCCGCTATGGATGGAACTTCAACCATTGTAATAGCGGCATTATCACAAATTTTTTGACAAGAACTGCATCCAATGCATTTGTCCATGTCATTGATATGAAAACCCCGATAACTGGCACTTGCCGGTCGAGGTTGCAGTTTTTCAGTAATTGGCTTGCGGGCAAAAAACTGTAAATTTTTTAAGGGGTTTAATATGCTGCCTTTGTCTTTGTATTCTATTTTTTTCATTATCTGTCAACCTCCGGTGGACATGCATCCAGAGAAAACATGATTTGTGCAACGTCTTCCAACCGAGCTCCTTTTGCCAAATGTTCGAGTGTTTGAACCGCGTGCATGGATGATGGTCCCCGCACATGAACCCGGTAAGGTTTGTCTTTTCCATTGGAAACAACATAATATGCTAATTCTCCTTTGGATGATTCCACTCTTGCATAAGCCTCTCCAGTTTTAACATTCCAGGATAAAGGATTTGGAATTGTAGTTCGGATAGGGCCATCAATGCTCGGCAGTTTTTCAATCACCTGACGGAGAATTTTGATACTTTGAAACAGTTCATCCCGTCTCACCAAAATTCGTGAGTAGGCATCACCATGTTGTTGTGTTGGTATTTCAAAATCGAGTTCGTCATAAACCAGGTACGGGTCATTTTTACGAATATCGAACTCCAAACCACATGCCCGAAGATTCGGGCCGGTAACCCCAAGTTCTAAAGCATCTTTTTTGCTTAATGTTCCTGTATTTTTAGCTCTTTTGACAAAGACTTGATTGGTGAATAACAAATTATCATAATCGTTCTGACGAGATTCGAGATAATCCAACAGATGACTTAGCTTTTGTAAAAATCCATCTGGCAACTCACGACGCACTCCACCGGGAATGTTGTAAATGCTGTAAACTCGACCTCCGGTAAATTCTTCAAACAAATCCAGAACCAAATCACGATCCGCCACGCCCCAGAACATCGGTGTGTACATTCCGGTCGTCGCTGCATGACCACCGAATGTAAATAAATGAGCCGCAACGCGAGATAATTCCAATTGCATCACACGAATCCATTGTGCTCGCCTTGGTGCCTCAATACCCATGATTTCTTCAACCGCCATGGAATAGACTACTTCCATTGGAGCCGGATCAGGAACACAAATCCTCGGAACCAAAGCCAGATTTTGAATCCACAATCGACCTTCCATGAGCTTTTCAAAACCTCGATGAAGATAACCGGCATCGGCTGTACCTTTTACAATAGTATCGCCATCAAGCAATAATCTGAATGCGTAATTTCCTTCTATTCCGGGGTGATTGGGTCCAATGAAAATTTCATATTCGTTACTGTCACCCAATTGAACAGCTTGATAATTTTCCGGTCTCATGATTTCCACCCCTTGACATTGTCTTGCTTTTTTTTCTTGTCTCTTTCGCGATGTGTGGACATGTTATGCAGTTCTCCGGATAAACGAATTTCTTCCGGCTTAATCGCAATTCCTCCGCCTTGCTGTTCCAACTCTTGCAACCAATCAGGATTATATTCTGTCCAGTTGAAGGTGTTTTGCACATAACTTTCGGAATCAAAATCTTTCAGCATAGGAGGAATGCCATGCCATTCGGTGAGAATAAACTTTTCCATTCTGGGACTACCGATGAAAAACACGCCATACATTTCATAAATATCCCTTTCAAAAAAATCAGCGGGCTTATAAAGGTCATAAACCGAAACAAACTTGGCTTTTTCCCTGTCGATGCGTGTATGAACAGAGACTAAACAGTTTTCTTCATAAGACCAAACATGATAAACCAGTTCAAACTCACCATCATCGATCCAATCCACACAGCTGATAGCAGACAAGTGCACAAACGACGCCTGACCTTTTAGCAATTCCAATACCGTTGTTAAAGAATCGGCTGCCACATCCACACGAATTCTGCGTTCTCTTTTATGCAGAATTTTGACATCGTTTACCTTTTTCAAAATTTCATCTATGGATTTATGCTTATTCATGGCTTCATCCTTACTTTCATTTCTTGAGGCAAAAGTGGTTTCTGAATTTTTAGTAACTGATCGGTGTGTTTGCCATAGGTTTCTTCCGTTTCTAATCCGTACAGTTTAGCTTCAGCAATTATATCCGTCGGAGTTTGCCAGTCATCGCCAAACAAGTGTTGTTGGTTTCCTAAATAATAATCATATCGGCGGAAGTAATCTTTCCATGCACTACCTTTTTGCTCTTTGCGATCATTCTTAATATTGTTTTTTAAGCGTTGTAATCCTTCAATCACAGCTTCCGGACGTGGCATACATCCGGCGATATAAACATCAACCGGCAAATACTCATTGAGTTTTTTGGCCGTCGCATAACTTTGCCAGTACATACCGCCATTGACTGTACAAGAACAAATTCCAATTACATATTTTGGCGATTGCATTTGCTCATAAGTGAGAATCACTCGTTTCAAGGTTTTGACAGAAACATAACCGGTAATCAACAGAATGTCCGCTTGTCTTGGGGTGACCATTGGCTGAATCCCCAATCTTTCCATATCAAAACGAGAAGTCATCGCCGGTGGTAATTCAATTGCTCCGCAACCGGTGCAATAATGCAACATGAAGAGTGATTTTGACTGACAAAAACTAATAAAATCGTCAAAAACCCGAGCCAGAGGATTGGTTCTTTCTGTTGATTTTTCCTTTATTTTCAATTCTTTTTTCATCTTTTTTCTACAATATGAAAGCCAGACTAATCAATGCCAGCATTACAGGCCATTTCCACATGAGTCGCACAACATCCTCTGTTTTATATCTTGGAAACATAAAAGCAATGCTCATCGGTATGGCAACAACAAAGAAGGCTTTTGGTAAAAGTTCGAGCCATGTGGTGCCGCCACCAAGAAACAGCGATGCATATAAAACCCCCGCTGTATAAAGTTGGAATGATTGCATAACAAACAAACCACCCATGTATTTGCCACTCATTTCAACCATTGGTCCGGTGGCTATTTCGGCTGGTGCTATATAAATTTCAAATGGCTGCTTACCAAGCATTCCTTGCAAAGCAAACAATCCGGCAATTGCCAGTAGAGGCATTTCTACAATTCCCCATTGATGGGTTTGTTGATATTCAAGCATACCAACCAAGCTAGTACTTTCATAGTGCCAGGCAGCACCGAAAACAATTAGGATAAATGGAATGTCGTAAGCCAGCATCGCTGTTAATGCTCTCGAAATACCAATCGAGCCATTGGGGTTGGCACATTGTCCCACGCCCAATGCCATTCCAAGTGATGGAATCATCAAGAAGTAAGATAAAGTGATGATTCCACCTTTGTCAGCGATTCCATCCATACCCGGAACCGGTAACAGCAATTCAGCACCAATATAACCACCAACAGCCATGACGATACCAATATCGTGAATCAAACCGTGCGAAATTTGTGTATCTTTTCCATACAGTTTGATAATGTCATAAATCGGTTGAAAGAATGGAGGACCAATCCGACGTTGCAAGCGAGCTGAAATTTTTCTCATCATTAAAACCATCAGCAAACCAACAACAAAGGCAACCAAAGGCATTAAAAATAATTCCGCCAAGAGTTCAGAATAATTCATGATACAACTCCTGCATAATTTTTATACACAACATACAACCCTGCCAATACAACTGCAACTAACAAAATCACCGGTTGACGACTTCGGTACATATTCTCAAATAAAGCGGAGATAAAGCTGACAATTGAGACTAAAACACCTTCGAACCATTTAAAACTTCCCCGATACCATGTGCCAATCAAGTGCATCAAACCTGGATAAAAATTATTGGAATAGTGATAACGCACATCTGAACTCAGGAAATGTCCACCGGCATAATTATCAAATTGATGAACTCGCTTGGACTTCCCTCCGAGAAGATAGAATATGACAGCCCCAACACCAAAACCATAAAACAAAATACCACTCACCCAAATCATGTCTAAACCACCTTTAGCAAAAGCGATTCCACCTAGTGTATATTCAACAGCCGGTAATCCAACTGATTCCTGTACCGAAGCAATCCAAGGCATAATCAAGCCTGGCATAAATCCGGTAATGAAAACAATCACCGAAAGCCCCAACATCGGAGCCATCATGCTCCAAGGTGCTTCCCGAACTTCTCGATGCTCCATTCGTAATTGCCCCAAAAATGTATTATGAATGAGCTTATAGACTGAAAGAATGGTTCCCAGAGTTCCTAAAACTGCTGCCACAAATAACAATGGTTGACCATTGACTAAAAGTGAACGATAAACCATCCATTTGGAAACAAAACCATTCATTGGTGGTAAACCAGCCAGTCCAATTATACCAATCAACATCACCAGAAAACTCAATGGCATTTGAGTCACCAAACCACCCAATCTGTTCAAATCAGAAGTACCGGTTCGATAAACAACAGCTACAACTGTTAAGAACAATGCTGCTTGATAAGAAGCGTGATTAAGAACATGCATCAAGCCACCGGCACTTCCGATACTGTCAAACATCATGATCCCCAACAACATATATCCGCCTTGTCCAACACCATGCCATGCCAGCAA
>JAGRJP010000070.1:13882-26668 GCA_020442665.1 Lysobacterales bacterium | reverse complement strand
GCAATCCAGGCAATGATATTTTGCATATTGATTGAATTTGCACCAAACTTCATTTCTGCCAGATTAGACAAACCAACCAGTTTAATGATAACCAGAACAATCGCGAATAACCCCATACGAGAGGAAATTGCTCCTAAAAATGCCGCTCCAGGTCCTGGTGTTTCTGCATAGGCAATCGCTTGCCAGAGATGAAATGGCAACAAACCCATTTTAATTGCGAAGCCTGCAAACAACAGCACAACCAAAATCACTTGACCTAAAAAGCTTACGCCTTGAAAAGCAATAGAAACCGCTTTAAACTCAAACGAGCCCCCTGCGGTATAAATCACCACCATTGCAGCCAGCAAAGCCATAGCCCCGGTCATTGCATAAATCGCGTATTTAACAGCGGCTTTTTTGGCTTCGCTTGTCGGACGTAAAATCATCATGAAAAAACTCGCCCAACTGACAAATTCCCAACCAATGAAAAGAGTGAGTAAATCACTGCTGGCAAGTAACAGGAACATGCTCAAAACATTGGCGATTAAAGCAACTTGCAACATTCCATAATTACCACCTTTTTCACGATAGTATCTTGCCCAATCACCGGACATAAAAATTGACGATGCCAAAGCAGCAACAACTGTAATAATGGCAAAAAACCATGAAAGCGAATCAAATTGCCAGTTTAATTTAAAACCTAATATTTGGTAATGAAGTCCAGAAACAATGGTTGTATTCTCATAAGCAACTCCTGACATCAAAACCAGTATTGCAGTCAATGCCAAATACCACAGTGGCGATAACTTGTCGTTGATACGATAATTTCGTAATGCTGTAATAGCGATAAAAGCCAAACCGGAAACAATCAACAATTTATCAAGAAGATTCATGATTGACCTCCTAATTTTGGTTGGCTCATAATGGTTTCGATATAATTTTCTGCATTAACCGACTGTCTGGACATATCTTTCAACCGATCTGATATAGGTGAAACAAAGGGCATTGACACGACAACTATCAAAGCAAAAAACTTGGCATACAGCAAATTCATACCTGAAGTTGATGTTTGAGGAGGTTTGATGATATTTTCATCATTCTTCTGATACATAATCCGAACCAATTTAAACAGATAGGATGCCTCAATAACAGTAGCAAACAATACAACGCCGATGGCAATTTGGTATAAAACATCATCCTGTTGAGCCAGATTGATCACCAACATTAACTTAATCCAAAATCCCGGAAATGGCGGAATTCCAAGTAATGAAAAAATAAATATCAAAAAAATGGCTCCCAGTATCGGAGATCTTCGAGCCAAGCCCTTAAGCGAGTTGAATGAACCCGGCATCGAATCTGCAAGTAAAAACAAACCGCCTTTCACCAACAAATGATGCAACATCAAGCCAACAGCCAACCAAAGACCAATTGTTCCGGATAATGAAAGAGCAACAAAAACCAAACCCAGTTGAGCAATTGACGAAAACGACAACATGCGTGTCACATCTTTCGCTCTCCAGGCAACCATTTCACCACTTAACACACCCAAGATGCCAACAACCAACAACAAATCCAACACTACATCGACTTGGAATAACATGAGTAAGACCCGTAGGATCAACACAACTGCCAGTTTGGAAATCAATCCCGCAAGCAATGCTGACAATGATTTGGATGACGTTCCATACACCTCAGGAACCCATGAATTCACCGGAAACATCTCTGCTTTCACACCGGCACCAACTACAATCAGTATAAATGCCGACAAACCGGCTAAACCATGAAGTTTCCCAATCATTGTTGCCAAGTGAGCAATATTTAAAGTGCCTGTTATCGTATAAATTATTCCAATCCCAATCAATAACATCACCGAACCTGCACAACTGACAAAGAGGTATCTCAATGCTGCTGCCGGGGCTGCTTTGTGAGGTTGATTCGCAACCAAGCCATACGTCGCAACTGCAAGTAATTCATAGAAAACATACAAATTAAACAAGTCCGAACTCAGCACTAAACCAAATGAAGACGCTGCTAAAAGCATATAAAGCGACTGTTGTCTGATAGCGGTATATTGTCCCCAAGGCCAAACCACTAACAACATGGCAGCAATTATTGCCGAAAACATCAAGCTGAAGTGATCCACGTAGAAAACAATTCCAACCGGAGGTAAAAAGCCTCCTAAAAAGATTGCGAAACTGTCTCTGCCGACCACATTCCATTGCAACGCAACAAAGACCAAAACAAACGCTAAAACTACTGGGCCTAGCAAACGAGAAACCGTTGCTGAGAATTTTGCAACAACAGGAATCAAGAATGCTGCCAATAATGGTAAAGCGATGAGTAAAATCATTTTATTCATTGATTTGCTCCTGTGCTTTCAGTTAATTTTTCAGGAGCTTGGTAACTACCGGGTGCAGAAACCTCGTTGGAAACAGCAATGTCTTTCTCTAGTTTTTCACGAATTTTTCGCAAATCCAGTGTTCCATAATTTCTTTTCACTCTGAAAATCAAAGCCAGAGCTAAAGCCTGAATGCCCACTCCGATAACAATTGCAGTTAAAACCAATGCCTGAGGAACAGGGTCATTCATAACAACACCGGCAGACATCCCTTCAGTGATAATCGGTGCCACACCGCCGATGCGAACTCCTGATAACACCAACAATAAATTAGCACCTGCTTCCAGAAGAACCAAAGACAGTAAAATACGAAAGACATTTTGCAACATCATCATCCCAAACAAACCAATCAGACTCAGAGAAATAGCTCCAAAATACAATATGTTTTCAATTGTAACTTCAATCGACATCATACTCTTTCCTCCTCGCCATTGAGCTCAAAGAGCAAACCTGCAAGTTCAGCACCCACTTTTAAACCAACTGCCAAATATAGCAACGGAAGAGTTCCGGCTGACCAAAGACTACCAAATTCACCTTTGCCAAGCAGTGGTTGTAAGAAGTTTCCATCAGTAATCAAAGCCAAAACTCCAATTAAAATAAAACTGAACCCTGCAAATCCTTCGATAAATGTAATCGAATAATGATTTTTTTTGTCGCTGCCTGGATTAACAATCGACCTCATAGAGAACGCAACTGCCAACAAAACTCCTCCTTGAAACCCTCCACCGGGAGTCAGATGGCCGTGAACAATGATGTACATTCCAACCACTAACAACATCGGAAACAATAAATCCAAAGATTTAAGAACAACAAACTGCTTGTACTCTTTTGCTTGCCCAGACTTTTGTGTCTTAACAGAATCAGTTGAATAACTTTTCCCTAACAACAACCCAACAACTGAAGCCGCTGCAAATAATATTGACAACTCTCCTAAAGTATCCAAACCCCGATAAGCTAAAACAACTGATGTCACAATATTGGCAGAACCCACTTCTTGTTGTGCAGAACCCAAAATCGCCTTTCCGGCAACCATCGGGTTTTCAGCGATTGGCAAATAGCCAACAATAACAAATAGCAGAAAACTCAAACCGGCAATAAAAAGTAATGATGTGTATTTAGTCATTTTCTTCTCCTTGAGAGCCACCAGTTTGGTTGAAACCTAAGCGTTTCAACCCTAATGCCAGAATTAAACTTCCAAGCCCTGCCCCAATGGCTGCTTCGGTCATTGCTACATCCGGTGCTTTTACAATCGCAAAGATTGCCGTCAAAGCCAAAGATACTACCGAAGTCGCTACAACCGCTGCTATCATATTCGGAACAAACAATACCATGACCGCAGCCACAAGCATAATACATACTATCAACGCCACAACCCAAATCATTCTTTTGCCCTCCCTTTTTGCTCCGGCTTCGTTTTAGCCAATCTTTTCTTATGCCAAACTTTAGTCCCGCTTCGATAAAAAGCTCGGCTGATTGCTGAAGAACTTACAGGGCTGGTTAACAAGACAAATCCAAGGATTACCAGCAATTTACTCCACCATTGAGGATGAATAAAAATAATTCCAACCACCACACCGATTGTTCCCAAAGTCACAGCTTTAGTTCCAACCTGAATTCGGTTATAAACATCCGGCATTCTCAACAGTCCAACCGCACCTAACAAAATAAAGATTGCTCCTATCAATAAGAAAATACTACCAATCAAACTCATCATGATTTTTTATCCTCTTTTTCAGCGGAGCTTACTTTTGACTCTATAACCTTAGCCAAGGCAACGATTCCCACAAAAGACAAAACCGAATACACTAAAGCGATGTCCAAATAGAGAGAACTTTCGAAAAACATCGACAAGCATAGCAAAACTACTGTCGCAATCAGAGCCAAAGCATCGGCACTTACGATTCGATCTTCTGTTGTTGGGCCAAAGACCAACCTAAGCAAAACGAATGATGCCGCCATGGCTATCAAAGTGAAAGCAATTATCTGAAGCACCATCATTTCACAAACCTCTTAAGATATTTTTCAAACTGACCAATGATTTCACCGGTAATTTTTTTCATGTCCGCACCTTCGGGACAATCAATCCAATGTACCAGTAACTTATCATCATTAACATCAACGGTCAGTGTTCCGGGAGTCAAGGTGATACTGTTTGCCAAAAACAATTTTCCTAAATCCGATTGCATGCTTGTTTTGATTTCCACCATTTGTGGGTGAATATGCATATTCCTTGAAAGCACTCTCTTAGCCAAATCCAAATTGGCTTTTAATAGAGCGTACAAAAAATAAAACAAATAAGCCAGTACACCGGGGAAAGCCCCCAAATGCAATCTTAAACCATTAAGTATCTGCATTCTTGGTGCTGTAATCACACAGACAACAACTGCAATTACGAAGCCACTAATCAACTCGTCAGTTGCAAATGTTGCCGTCAACATCAACCACAAAACCATACAGATAAGAAAAACACTAATATAGGGAACGGATTCTTTTTTCATATTTAATTATTTAAAAACCTCTCCTGAACAATAGGCAGAGCACAACTCTCAACTCGCCTCACTTTCATACTAACACACCTATTCATTCATCTCATTGGTAAAACGCCCTAAAATGACAAGATTTTGACCCTTGTCAATGTTTCCCAAAACGTATTTTATTTATGAAATATTTTTGAAACTTTAATTCAGCCCAGAATTGATTTGCTATAATCCGCCAATGCAAAAAATCAAACCCTATTTAGCTGTTTTTAACACTGATAATGAATTTCAGCTTTCAAGCTCAATTATCAAAGAGAGTCGAAGCATTCAATTTGAAGATAAAGAGTTTAATGATGACCTTCGCCAGAAAATCATTGCTAATACTGATCGTCATTCACCAATTATCATTTTAAATGCAAATGCGAGGTTGCCTGATTTTTGGTTTGAAAGACTTATTGCCACTATATATGCAGACTCTAAAACTCTGATTTGCTCAGCACAAAGTTGCAAAATTAATCGTTTGTCACCCCTACAAGACGGAGATGTATTTAACGGATCTGTTGAACAACTTGATAATTTGATTTATTTGTTACAAACACCCAGCACTCTCTTTTGTGAGGAAATAAATAGAGAGTGTTTTATTGTTCGTAATCACTCTGTTTTGGAAAAACTGGATTCCATTCAGTATAAAGTTTGCAGTAATTTGTTGGTTCAAAGTCACAATGATAAAAACGTTAAACTAACCGACAAAATTGATATAGGAGATCAACGACCGCTACCGGCTCACCCTCTTGCCGCATTACAGTGGAAAATAAAAAGCAGTTTAGAGATTTGTGATAAGTCTCTTGGGTATCCTATTTTAGATAAAAAACCTGTTATGTTGCACATCACAATGTCATGGGGTGGAGGAGTCTCAAAATGGATTAATGATTATTGCGATCATAACTCTGAGTATAATCACATTATTTTAGCCTCTTATGGCGAACTTTACAGGAATCGACATGGAGAAAAACTTCAACTGCATTATGGCGAAGATAATGGAATTCCAATAAGAACCCATGATTTACAGTCACCAATCAAGGCAACCTCAATATCTCATGAAGAGTACAAAAGTATTCTGGATAAAATTCTTGACGAGTTTCAAGTTCAGCAAATCATGGTTTCCAGCCTTATCGGACACAGTATGGAATGTCTGCAAACCCCAATTCCAACAGTAAAAATCTTTCATGACTACTTTCCTTCATGGCCGAGTTTAATTGCAAATCTAGAAAACGACAAACTGACCTCAATTGATATTGATACCTCATTGTCGAACACTGCTAATGAACCTTTCGGAGTAATTAGTAAAGACATGTATCAAAGCTGGAAAGAGCATTTACATGGAATCTTTGAAAGAAAAAATATCACCTTGGTTGCCCCAAGTGAGTCGGTAAAAAGCAATCTTAAAAAAATTGATGCTCAATTAACAAAAGAAATTCATGTTATCCCCCATGCTTCAGCAAGTTTAAAACCAATAATTTATAACAAGAAATATAAATCTTTTCGCATATTGGTACTTGGTAGAATCAATCCTCCAAAAGGGCAGAAACTACTCGAAGAAATAATGGATCAACTGAATAATAATTTCCGATTTATTTTTTTGGGAGCCGGTAATGAGGGGAAAAAATATCTGAATAACAAATCTGTTTCTGTCGTCATGGATTATAACCAGAGTGATTTGCAACATTTACTTGAGAAATACCAACCGGATATTGCACTGATTACGTCTCAGACCTCTGAAACATACAACTACACTTTAACAGAACTCCAACAAGCCGGGATTTGCACGCTAAGCACAGATTTTGGAGCTCTGAAGGAAAGAATTAAAAATGATGCCACCGGTTTTATTTGTGAGAATAATTCCAATTCATTTGTCGAAAAAATTATTCAACTCAAATCAAACCCTGAACATATACTTAAAATCAGAGAAAACCTTAAAGCCAAAATTTTTCCAAGTTTTGAAGAACAGATTAATTCATTCAAAAAATTATTCTCCAAACACAAAGTGTGTTCATACAAATTAAATGAATCACAACCAGATTTAAAAATCTGGGCAACTCAATTACAAAATTTTAATTCAAAAAATCAACAGCTCAATACCAAACTTACTGATGCAACAAATCATTTAGAAGAACGCACGAAATGGGCGAAAAAACTCTCAAAGGAGCTGAAAAAAGCTGAGAAAAATATTTTTCTGGAACGACAAGAAAGCGCAAGACTTAAGCAAATAATCGTTGAAGAAGCTCAGCGAATGGAAAAAGAAATCAACAAGCTAAATGAAGATTTTCAATCTTTAAATTCTACTTATGAGTCCGAAATTAGAAGAAGGCAACAAACCGAGATTGATAAGCATCAAGTTGAGTCAGAGAGGAATACTATTTTCAACGAACTACAATCTGTTTATCAAAGTCGTTCCTGGAGGGTGACAAAACCTATGAGAAGATTCACCACCTGGGCTCGACACAAACGCAATGCTCTAAAGTTCAGATGGGCTCAACTAAAATCTCTGCCTACCAGATTAGTTCGCAGTCTTAAAACACGAGGAATGGGCGGAACCTTTAAACTCATTAAAGGAAGAGTTTCAAATTCTCATCCAGAAATCAAAAAAACAGCTCCTGTAAAAATCAGTAATGACTATAAAGCATTCGAGATTAAAACAAACAGACAGCCTTTTGTTTCAATCATTATTCCTGTTTACAATCATTTTGAACACACCTATCAATGCTTAAAGTCGATTTCCGAACTGACTGAGAAAACTGAGTTTGAAGTGATTGTCATTGATGATTGTTCAACCGATGATACTGAAAATCAGATAAAAATGATTTCAGGAATTCATTATCACCGCCAGAAACAAAATGGTGGATTTATTGAATCCTGTAACACAGGTGCGAAACTTGCAAAAGGAAGATACCTGTTATTCTTGAACAATGATACCGTTGTTTATGACTCATGGCTGGATACACTCATTAATGTTTTTGAGAATTATCCGGATGCCGGTTTGGTTGGTAGCAAACTGATATATCCAAACAACCAACTCCAAGAAGCCGGTGGAATTATTTTTTCAGATGCCAGTGGTTGGAATTATGGCAGACTCGGCAATCCTGAAGAACCGCAATATAACCATGTGCGTGAGGTTGATTACTGTTCCGGTGCTAGTATCCTCATTTCAAAAGAACTCTTTGAAGAGCTTGGACGGTTTGATGAAAGATACAAACCGGCCTATTACGAAGACACTGATTTAGCATTTGCTGTTAGAAATATTGGGAAACAAGTTTATTATCAACCGGCTTCTGTTGTGACACATTTTGAAGGAATTTCATCAGGAACTGATTTAACTCAAGGAGCTAAAAAGTATCAAGTTGTCAATCAGGAAAAATTCAAGGAAAAATGGACCAAACAACTGGCTAATCAGCAAAAATCCGGTAGTGATATAGAGTTGTGCCGAATACACGGACAACCAAAAAGAATTTTAATTTTTGATGCTTGCACACCAACACCGGATCAGGATTCGGGTTCATTACGGATGATGAATCTGATTATTATTCTAAAAGAATTAGGTTATCATGTGATTTTCATGCCTGAGAATCTCAGTCATAATGACAGGTACACTGAAGAGTTACAACAACTCGGTGTTGAGTGCATTTACACCCCACATATCACTAATCCTGTTGACTATCTGAAAGATAAAGGAAAGTATCTTGATGCGGTTATCCTGAGCCGTTATTATGTTGCTGAACAAGTCATGCCATTTATTCGAGAATACTGTCCAAAAGCTCAAATTATTTTTGATACTGTTGATTTACATTATGTCCGCGAACGACGCATGTCTGAGATCTCCAATGATAAAAAACTGGCTTCAATGGCTGAGAAGACTCGTGAAAAAGAACTCGCTGTTGCTAAAGCCTGTGATGTCACCTTAGTCGTCAGTCCTTATGAGGTTGAAGTTTTGGGTGAAGAAATCCCGGATACACAAGTTAGAGTATTGACTAATATTCATGAAATATACGGATGTCGCAAACCCTATTCTGCAAGAAAAGACATCATGTTCATTGGTGGTTATCAACACACCCCGAATGTCGATGCGGTTTTATGGTTTGTTGAAAAAATATTTCCTTTGATTCTCAAACAACTTCCGGAAATCAAGTTTCACATTATTGGCTCAAGAGCTCCCAAAGAAATCCAGAATCTTGCGTCAGACAATATCATCTATCATGGATTTGTCGAAGATATTGAACCGTTTATGGATGACATTCGTATTGCTGTGGCTCCACTTCGTTATGGTGCCGGTGTCAAAGGCAAAGTGAACATGAGCATGAGTTATGGCCAACCTGTCGTTGGTACTAAAGTTGCTGTTGAAGGCATGTACACACAAGAAGGGATTGATGTCCTAAAGGCTGAAACTCCTGAAGAATTTTCCAATCAAGTTGTCCGTCTGTATCAGGATGAAAATCTCTGGAATTCCATATCAGAGGGTGGCTTAAAAAATGTTGAAAACTATTTCAGCTTTGATGCTGCGAAGAATGCAATCGAAAAAATTATGAATCGCTAAACAACGGTTCTTTGACCATCCATTCAATCACAGATTGTTCCATTAAGGATGATGAGTTGATGCTGCCTCAACCAATAACAATTATGAAAGACTCAACAAATATGGAAATATCTGTTTGATAAACAGGCAAATTAACCCTAACGAAGCGAAGAATAATGCCCTTAAAAACCGGACTCTTTTTAAATCGCGAAGCACGGAAACTTTGAACAATTCGTAACTCAGCTCCTGTTCGATATCAACTTCATCCAGTTGATTCACATATTCATCAACTGACACAACTTCTGAAGGATGAAAATAAAACAGGGCTTTCACTGCTTTTCTCCCTCTTTTAACACTGGGAGCCATTTTACGAGTCGGATAGAGAACAGCTGCAAAAAGTATCAGAGGAAAAATGATAATCGCCCACATCATGATGATATCTAGCGGTGCATTGAATAATGATTGAGTTTGGACTTTGCTGATAGCACCTATGGTAAAAAGATAGCCGATGCTGACAATCTGTGCTTTGGTGTCATAATTCCGAACATTATCCTGCGCTTCTTTCAAAGCCGCATACAAAAATTTTAATTTTTCATCTTCTGTTGATTGCATAACTTCTAATCTTAAATTTTTTTAATTGCAATTATTTAAGTAAGGCTAGGATTCTACTCTTAAAGGAAAATCCTTCAAAATAAAAATTTAATTACAACTGTATTTCATACTGAAGAGACCTTTGTTAATTAGTTTAGTAACATATTGTAACTTGAATTAAAACTACGACTCTGCCCCCTTTGATTGGATTAGTAAGATAAAACGCTAGTCCATTCTAGAAAACAATTCTATTATATATTCCATATCATCATACTTTTCCGCAGCAGCCATACTCACTAATACCCAAAAAAGTTGATATTTGTATTCCTCTCCTTTTTTATTTAAACTTAAAAACCAATCATTTAATTTATTTTCATCATAGTTAGGGCCTGTATTTAGCATTGCTATAAATGAATCGCTTAAACCAGCAAGTATTTCACCCTCATTATTATCGCCAACTATACAATCTTCCAGTTTAAACTTTACAACACTCTCGCTTGCAACATTAAAGTAAATATCTTCAAATAACCTATGAAAGCTATTGTATTTAACAATATTGGTTTGTATGTACGACTTTGATAGTACTTCTTTTAAACGATGACCCAAAAACTCTATAACTCTTTTGAACTCTACTTTATTCAACTTTTTATTATTTCCAAGAAACGGGAAAGTGTCTGTTAAAGTGAGTATTTTGGACAGCTCTGGCACTTTATTTCTCACACACATAGTACCTTCCCAAAAAGACATACCGGGTTCTTCATTTGGCACTCTATCATTTTTATTATTGCAGCCACAAATAATTGTGAATAAAAGAAGTACCGTAATTTGCTTTTTCATCCTTTTTCCTAGAATGTGGTTTTTGTGTAACATTTTGTCATTAAAGTGACTGTCCAATATTATTTTGTTTCAACAAACAAGCAGTTGAGAATTATTTTTAACAAGCTTATGTCCTGTATTATTTCCAATATTATGGTTTTTTACTCATCTTTTTTATCATTCTTACATAAAGCATTCAAATAAAAAAAATATGTTAAATACAGTAAAAAAAGCACCAAAAAAACAGCTCTTATATTTTTTGGAATAGATTCTATAATTTCAGGATAGAGCCATTTTGTTATGTTATAGGCTATAACAATAAATATCGTAAGTACACTTTGTAATTTTCTACTCATAATCTTTATAGCCTAATTGCAACCTGTTCCAATCGCTCCTAATTCCACTAATCAAAAGGGTCAGAATCAAAGGGGTCGGTGTCATTGATTTTAATAGAAAGAATTATTCCTTTTCCATTGCCTCTTCTGCTGATTTATCAGCGAAATAAGAAGACCTTATCAGTGGACCACTGGCGATGTGCGTAAATCCAAGGCTGTAGCCATACTCCTCAATGTCTTTAAATTCTTGAGGTGTCCAGTAATACATGACCGGATGATGATGTTTGGTGGGTTGCAGATACTGTCCGATGGTAATCATATCGACTTTATGTTCTGCCAGGTCTCGTAAAGTTTCCTGAACTTGTTCGTAGGTTTCGCCCAGTCCTACCATGATACCGGATTTGGTTAAAATGTGCGGATGATTTTCCTTGAAACGCTTCAGCAAAGTCAGCGACCATTGATAATCGGCTCCAGGACGAACAGATTTATATAATGGAAATACGGTTTCCAAATTATGGTTGAAAACATCCGGCAGTTCCTGTGCCAGAATATCCAGAGCCACATCCATACGTCCGCGACCACGATAATCAGGTGTCAGAATTTCAATTTGAATTCCCGGACTTTTTTCTCGAACGGCTTTGATGCAATCGACATAATGTTGAGCTCCGCCATCTTTTAAATCATCACGATCCACTGAGGTAATCACAACATATTTGAGACCCATTTCAGCAATAGTATTTGCCAGATTTTGGGGTTCATTGACATCCGGTGGCAATGGTCTGCCATGTGCCACATCACAGAAAGAACAACGGCGGGTACAAACCTCTCCAAGAATCATGAAAGTGGCAGTTCCCTTGTTGTAGCACTCATGAATATTTGGGCAAGAGGCTTCCTCACAAACAGTAACCAGAGCGTTGCTGCTAATTTTTTTCTTTAGCTTCTCAACGGCATTTCCAACCGGCAATCTCACACGAATCCAGTCCGGCTTGCGAAGAGTCGGAACATCGGTTTCAAATCCGGCACGGTTGCGATGAGTTTTATCCGCACCAAGCTGTTTTTTTCCGGCAATAATTAAAGGAATGGAATCTGTCATTGTTTCTTAAATTTCAAAATATTACACAAATTGTCAACAAGTTCATTTTGCACCTGAAGAAAATCGACATTATGAACGAATTCACTGAGCTGAACCACTTCAAGACCTAAAAAACCGCAAGGGTTGATTCGAGAGAATGGTTCTAAATCCATGCGAATATTAAATGCCAACCCATGAAAAGTACAGCCTTTACGAACTCTTAAACCCAGAGAAGCAACTTTCTTACCTTCGACATAAACTCCGGGAGCATTTTCCCTGCGTTGCGCATACACATCATATTGAGATAAGGTTTGAATAATCGCTTCTTCGATTCCATGCACCAAAGCTTTAATACCCATCTTATGTCTTTTCAAATCAATCAAGGGATATATAACGATTTGTCCCGGACCGTGATATGTGACTTGCCCGCCACGATCGACTTGAATCACAGGTATATCACCGGCGGCTAAAATGTGTTCCGCTTTTCCAGCTTGACCTTGAGTAAAAACCGGTGGATGTTCGACTGTCCAGATTTCATCTGTTGTATCCTT
>JAGRJP010000070.1:0-13730 GCA_020442665.1 Lysobacterales bacterium | reverse complement strand
ACATTCACAGTAATTGTCACGGATTGATATTTTCCTGTTCGACTTTGATTGGTTCGTACATGGTGTTCTTCAGTATCGGGACAATGTTTTTGCGCAATAAAAAGCATTTCCTGCAAAAACTTGTTACTGTTTTCACCCATAGCCTTAACCGGATAGGTACAAGGAAATGTCAACCCTTCGGGTTTTTGTTCCGCTTTGTTTGCTAATTCCTCAATTGTTTTTTTAGTCATCGTCTTTAAACCACAATCCTATACTATCAGTTGTTCTTGTCCACCAGCCTCCTTTATTCACAGCATCTAAGGCAACTAATGGTTTGCTTGAAATCACTTTATCATGCAAATTGATGTTTAATGTACCAATTGTTGATGATTTGCCTATCGGTGCGATTAAAAAATTGGGGACATCCACTTTTGCTTGCAGGTTTTTATATTCGCCTTTTGGAATGGTGATGAATAAATCTTCTTGCAAACCAAGATCGACACCTTCTTCAACTCCTTTCCATACTTCAACATTAACTCTTTTTTCATTCGCTTTAAACAACAAATTAGTCTCATAGAACCGGAAACCGTAATTAAGAAGATTCTGAGACTCATCGGCACGAGCTTTTTGAGACTCTGTACCCATAACTACCGCTATCAAACGCATGCCATTTCGCTTCGCCGAAGAAACTAGACAATAACCGGCTGATTCAGTGTGACCGGTTTTAAAACCATCAACCGAAGGGTCTCGCCAAAGCAAAGTATTCCGATTGTGCTGAGTGATTTCATTAAAGGTGAATTCTTTTTCAGAAAATAGTGGAAAGTATTCAGGAAAATCAACAATTATTGCCTTTGCCAAAATAGCTGCATCTCTGGCTGTGATATAGTGTCCTTCTGAAGGAAGACCTGTTGAATTAGTGAAATGTGAATTTTTCATTCCCAGTTTTTTTGCATACTGATTCATTAAATCAGTGAATGTTTCTTCAGTACCTGCAATATGTTCGGCGAAAGCAATGCAAGCATCATTCCCAGACTGAATAATCATGCCTTTTAACAAATCGCTAACACTAACAGTCTTGTTCACCTCAATAAACATTTTTGAACCACCAGTACGCCATGCCTTTTCGCTAACCCTAATCAAGTCATCAGTCCTGAGGTTACCATTCTTCAACTCGGTAAAAACCACATAAGCAGTCATCATTTTGGTAATGCTTGCAGGTTCTACCTTTTTATCAATATCTTTTTCAGCAATCAGTGTATCCGATAGAAAGTCCATGAGGATATAACTCTCTGCGGCAAGTGTTGGTGGTGCCGGAGTTGTAATAGGCTGGCTTGTTGCAGAAAAAACAAACAGCATTGCAAATACTGAAGATAATATTTGATATTTCATATTGCTAATTTTGTTAGAAGATAAATTTTGTGTATAAATATAGGCGCTTTTTTAAAACTAAAGTTCCGGTGATACAGTTATTTAGTAAAAATTAACTCAGCTGTTAACCCACTGATATCATTTTTGTGAATAACTGCTTGCCAATTATACAACTCACACAGTCTTTTTACTATTGCCAAACCTAACCCTGAACCTTTTTGTGTGACTTTATTACTACGATAGTGTCTGTCAAATAATTGAGGTAACTCATCATTACTAACCCCCATCCCTTCATCAACAACCAACACTCTGTCTTTTTTCAAAATTATCTGGATTGTTCCTATTGGAGTGTATTTAATAGCATTACCTATCAAGTTACTTAACGCGACCGAAACAACCGATGCAGGAGCCTTAACTTGTAACCAGTCCTCTTCGACTACTTTAACATTTAATTTTTTAAGATGAATTGTCGCTGAAAAATTCTGTAATATATCTTTGATTAACTTTCCAACCTGAGTTCGCTCCATATCTTTGTCAGCTCTTTGTTCTTCCCTAGCCAACAATAATAATGTTTCTATCAGCTCCGAAGATTGTTTAACCGCTCTTTCAATCCGATCCAATCTCAACCTGGTTTTTTCATCTATTTCCGGTTGAGCCATTATAAGCTCCGTCGTGCTGGATATAACAGCAAGCGGTGTTCTTAATTCATGGCTAACATCGGCATTAAACTCTTTGTCTCTATCCACCATTTTTGTTAATCGCTCAGAATACTCGTCCAGTGCTTGTGCCAGTTGACCCACTTCATCATCTGAAAAACCTTTTGCCAGTTTTTGCTTTTGGTCACTTTGACGATTGACCATTGAAGAAAGTTTTCGCAACGGTTTAAGAATTTTTCCGGAGGCATAGATTGCCAGAAAATAGGCAATTACTGTAAATAACAAAAATATTCCTGCTAACGAAGAATAAACCAAACGGTTTTCATTCTTTGGCGGTGTCACGTCAAATATCACATATCCCCAGATTTCTTTTCCATCGAGAACATGTCTTTTATTAACTGCCACTTTGAGTTTTTTTCCATCTTCTTGTAAATCATGAATTCCATCTCCCAAATCAGCATAGCTCAATGGTAAATTTAGCGGAAGTTTTTCAGGCGTGGTTAGTAACGCTTTGACGTTGGAAGCTATTGGCTCTCCCTGAGTTCCTTCTGGATCATTAATAAACTTCTCCATGTATTCATCAAGGTTTTGTTTTATGGATTCGCCAATCAAGTTGGTACTTAGATTCTGCCGAATTGTTAAAGATGTTGCAGCAAACAAAACACTGAGCAATGTGCTCAGTGTTAAAAATGCGACAATAATACGGTATTTTAATTTATTTCGAAACTTCATCCAGATCTGCTATTCGATAACCAATTCCGTGACGAGTGTGTATCAATGGTTTGTCAAAAGGTTTGTCTATTATCGCTCTAAGTCCATGAATATGAACCCTGAGCGAATCACTATCAGGCATTTCTTCACCCCAAACTTTTAGTTCAAGCTCGTGACGTGGAACAACCCACGGTGATGCTTCCATTAAATGTTTCAATAGCTTCAACCCGGTCGGATTCATTTCAATAGGGTTTCCTGCTCTCTTAACAATAAAAGTATTTGTATCATATTCCAAATCGCCCACCTGCAATACCTTTTTAGAGTTGTTATTCCTGCGATTGGCAAGAACCGTAACTCTTGCTTCAAGCTCTTGCAACGCAAAAGGTTTAACCATGTAATCATCGGCTCCTGAGTCAAACCCCTGCAGTTTTTGTTCGAGTGTGTCTCTGGCTGTGAGCATAAGCACCGGTGTGTTTTTATCGGTATCATGGCGTAATTTTTTGCAAATTTCCAGTCCATCCATACCTGGTAACATTAAATCCAAAATAATAACATCGAAATCATGAGTGACTGCAAAATGTAAACCGGTGATTCCATCTGCCGCGTAATCTAAAATATGACCTTTGTCTTCAAAATAATCTACGATATTGGCAGCGATGTCGGTATTGTCTTCAATTACTAAAATTTTCATTATTTCTCCAAAGGGGTTTTGTTTAAAGTAGTCAAAATTAAGTTTGATTTCTCTAAATTGTAAACCAACGGTCTCTTACATCGTCCATTTACTCGAAGCAAAAAAAACCCAAGATAAGTTCTCACAAATCTTGGGCTAAAAGTAGATGCTGTTTCTCGTAATCCTAAAGTAGGTCGCAATGCACCCTTATCTAACTTAACTCTGGGTGTCATTGTACTAACATTTATGTTATGGTTTCGTTAAGATTTATTAAGAGTTTTGTTAAATTTTTAAATTCCAGCAAACTTTTACGGTTTTATTAACAAATTCTCCGTTTTTCTATAGAATACACTTGCTACAAAATTAGAACAAAAATGCTACGATTCACAATAATATTTATAGTTTTAGTTCTGGTGATGTTTTCACTGGAGTTAATGGAACCCATCAGACAAGCCGTGATTTTACCCTTTACCGGTTTTTTGGCAACATTTAGCGCAGCCATCATGCAATTTTTTGACTCCAATGTTGTTTCAAACGCTGATGTAATCATGAACAAAGAGAACAGTTCTCATGCTGTCAGAATTGCAGCCGGCTGTAACGGTGTAGAGGCAGTCATTGTACTTTTTGCCGCGATATTTGCTTTCCCATCAAGTTTTAAACACAAACTCATTGGCTTTGTTCTTGGCTTTTTTGCCATACAATTTCTCAATGTGATACGGATTATCTCGCTTTTCTATCTGTTGGCTTGGGATAAAACCTGGTTTGACTGGTTTCACTTGTATCTTTGGCAGGCTTTGATTATTCTGGATGCTTTAATTGTTTGGTTGCTTTGGCTAAGATTCCTACCGAAGAAAAATACTGAGAACTTGAATAACAATGTTACAGTTTAATCTTTCGAGTGATTACTTGCCAAAACATCACCCAATCACCAATGAAACTGTAAAACGGATAAGTGAAAGTTGCCGGAACATTTTTTTCAAAGAAGAAATGTCCCACCCAAGCAAAACCATATCCAATAACAGGAGCAAGCAGTGACAATAGATACTGCTTGCTGAATATGACATAAACGATTAATGCAATGACCATAGCAGAACCAATAACATGGAGCAAACGACATGTTTTATTGCTGTGTTCTCCCAAGTAAAACGGGTAAAATTCCTTAAAGCTCTGATATCTTTTTTCACTCATGGCGATTATTTTACCACTTTGAGAAAGCCTTTGTCATTTGGAGATTTCTTTTCTTTAGATGCTGTATCAGGTTTAGGAGGTTCAGGGGTGTTGTCATCATCTTCACCAAACATCATTCCTTGACCGTTTTCACGCGCATAAATTGCCAAAACACTATTCATAGGAATGAACAAATTGTGACTCACACCCGAGAATCGGGCATCAAACAAAACACCTTCGTTGGCAAGTTCAAGATTATTGGTCGCACCGTATGATACGTTTAATACGACTTTTCCATCTTCATCAATCCCTGAGGGTATCATCACATCTTCACCCTTAGAATTCACCAAAATTAACGGAGTGCACTCATTATCACTAATCCATTCGTGTAAGGCTCTAAGAATGTATGGTTTTGAAGAATTCATCAACTCTCAGCTTTAGAAATCAAAACGCATTTCACGTTCTTGTTCTGAAACACTCTGTTTAAATGCTTCTTTTCGGAAAATCATATGAGCATAAGTACGGATTGGTTTTGGTAAATCTTCCCAATCGACACCGTAATATTCTAAACGCCACAAAAATGGGGCAAGGCAAGTATCAACTAGCGTCATATCATCACTCAGGAAAAACTTTGATTGCGAAAACAAATCAACAGACGCATTCAGCTTGGCTGTCAACTCATCAATCGCTTTCTGTTTTTCGTCAGGGGAACCACTTTCCAATCTTGGAATATAGGTCAACCAATCTTTTTCAATGCGGTACGTGTATAATCTCAACTTCGCTCTAGTAACAGGATCCGGTGGCATCAAAGGAGGATGCGGATAACGTTCATCCAAATACTCAGTAATAACTGTTGTGCCATATAACGCCAAATCTCTGTCAACTATCGTTGGAGTTGAGTGATAAGGATTGATATGAATTAAATCTTCAGGGGGATCAAGGGGATCAACTTCAATAATGTCAACACTACTAATATTTTTAGTTTTTAATAAAAAACGGATTCTGTGACTATCATACGAGTCAGAAACTGAATACACAGAAATTAATGAACGGCCACGCGCAGGAATTATCACGCTAAAATCTCCAAAATGTTATAATAATTCGAATTTATTTCTTTGCCAAATTTGACAAAGTGGCGGATTATAACATTTTTTAATTTAAAAAAGCAAAATTCGGGCAATCACCAGTATCACTCTACAATCAATATTTTCTTTATTTTCAGTAAGTTAATTGCAAACCAAAACTTTTTCAACTCCTACTATTTATCTAATCAAAGCCATTTTCAAAGATTAAATCTGTTGATGGATTACACGTCACATCAATCTCTACATCAGAGCCTTGCAGTTGTCCAACCCCGAGAGTGACAAAACATTCCTGAATGGGCGAACTCGGTTGAGAAAGAATAGTGACATTATAGTTGGACTCATCATCCAGTGCTGTTGCAAAGTTATAGCTTCCATTGTCAGTTACACTCAAGTCATCTCCACCATTATTTTGTAAAATAATTTCACTCCCGGAAATGAGTCCAGTGACATTAACACCGATTGAATATTGATTGGTTGTGCAAACAAAACTTCTCAAGACGTCTCCTGTCATTATACCAGACGAGGTTGTCGTACAAGTTTGGTTTGGTGTGGTCGGTTGTGGTGAAACCAAATCAATAGTATATGTGTCACGATGATCAACCTGTGTCGGAAATGTTTTAATTTCTCCATGAGTGTCTAGAACTAAATTATCACCCAGATTATTGGTGACTTCGATACTGTTTCCGGGTGCAATTCCATAAACACGAACACTCAAATCAAACTGAATTGTTGTGCATGTCACATCAATAATGACATCTCCCCCTGAAATTGTGCCTGTATTTGGATTGTCAAAAGTACAAACTTGATCCGGAAAACTGGGATGCTTAGTGACTGATACGTCATAGGTCGATGTGTCAGCTAAGTTGGATATAATTTGCTGTCCGTCTGAATTAAAGGTTATCGAGTCATTTCCATTTGAAAAAGTCACAGTATTCCCGGCAGCCAGCCCTGTTACATCAACATATAAATCGTATCTGTCTGCAACATTCAGAATATAAGCTGCTCCATCATCAACCCAATTGTTATCCTCACCAAGCGCACCAACTAAAGCCCGATTACCGGAAATATCAACATCATATCCAAAAAAATCATTATCTGCTCCGTCACTTGCTGTGAGTTTTTGGTTTTCAAACCAGTTCACGCCGTTAAACTTAAACTCATAAACCGACCCGGAATTATTACCGACATCATCGTCTGCATAAGAGGAAATTAGAATTCTGTTTCCAGAAATCGCTGTTGATCTACCGAAGTAATCAAAATGCATTGCCCCAACGCCACCGGTTAATCTTTGTGTTTGAACCCAATTTGCACCATTGAAATTAAACAGATAAGCGGTGCCGATTTGCTGACCGTTTCCATCATCTTCATTTGGAGCTCCAACGATGGACCAGTTTCCTTCAATACTGACGTTAAAACCAAAATAATCCCCGGCATCTGTATCCACAGGTGATAGTTTGGGTAATTGATTCCAATTCATTCCATCAAAATTAAAAATATATGCTGAGCCGGACTTATCACCTCTGTCATCGTCCGCCCAAGCACCAATGATGGCATTATCGCCATCCAGAGAAACGCTGAGTGCAAAATTATCATTTGCTGCACTATCCATAGCAATCAGTTTTTCTGATTCATTCCAAATATCATTAACAGAATCATAATCAAAGACATAAGCCGAACCGGCACCGACCCCGCCAACAGAGTTGTTATCAAAACGAGCACCAACCAATAATCTGTCGCCGGATAAGCTCACATCACTCCCAAAAGCATCACTGGCAGCAGCATCACTGGCCAATAGTTTGTGTATTTGAATCCAATTCAAACCGCCATTACGCTCAAACACATAAACAGAACCTGAGAAAGATCCATTCTCACTATCCCCTTGTGCTCCAATAACCATTCTGTCATTTTCTATGCTGACAGAGTAGCCAAAGAAATCACCTGCTACTGTGTCATCTCCAAATATTTTTTGACTCAGCACCCAATTACTGCCGACATAGTCAAAAACATAAACTGCTCCGGCATCAACACCCAAATCCTGATCGCTGTATGCACCCACAACAGCTGTTTCTCCTGAAATGCTGACAACGGATCCAAATTTATCATTTAACACGCTATCACCGGCTATCATTTTTTGATCTTCAACCCAGGATATACCGTCATAATTGTACATATAAGCTGATCCGGCAAATTCAGCCATTTCATCATCACCATAGGCTCCAATCAATGCTTTCTCAGGCATCATGGTATCTCTGTCTAATGCGACAGCAATTCCGAAGGCTTTGTTATAATTACCACCATCGCTTGGTATGAATCTTTGGCTTTCCACGTATGCATCTACGCCATTAAAATCATACATGTAAGCTGCACCAAGATTGTTTGCAATGCCTGACTCATCATTCTGATAAGCTCCAACAACAATTCTTCCGTTTGAGTTTGAAACAGAAACTCCAAAATTATCACCAGATGTTCCATCGGATGCCGAAAGTTTTTGATAGAATTCCCAACTTCCGGTCATGCCGTTATATTCATAGACACTCGCCGACCCCGAATCGACACCTAAGTCATTATCTCTCCATGTTCCAACAACAAACTGAGTGTTGTATAAGCTCACTGAAAACCCAAAGTTATCGTTGTTTTCACCTGCCGGGTCATAGATTTTTTGAGCAAAGTCCCATGTATTGCTTCCTAAGTTTAGATTAAATACATAGACTGAACCACTAGTGATACCACTATTTTCATCAGTAAAAGCACCAATGACCGCTGTATAACCATAAAGACTCACTGATGAACCAAAGTTTGCAAAATCATATATTCCCGGCACAGTTATTTTTTGTGTTTGAGCCCAATTACCACCAACGTATTCAAACACGTACGCAGCTCCTGATAATGGCCCAATTTCTGTATCATTGGATGAACCAATCAAAATTCTATTAGAAGACAAACTGACCGAGTTTCCAAACCCTTTCGAGAAACCAGAGTGACCTGTTGGTGTTAATATCTGGCTTTCAATCCAATTATTACCATCAAAATCAAATACATAAACTTGTCCGCTTGATCCGGCACCAGGCGCTCCAATAACCACTCTGGTGGATGAAATACTAACAGAAGTTCCAAAACGGTGACCGCTACCGCTATCACTGGCAAACAGTCGCTGAGTCTGAATCCAGTCGTTTCCGTCAAAGTGATAAATATATGCTGAGCCAGATGAGCTTCCCATGTATCCATCTCTAGAAACTCCAATAACGGCATAATCACCTGACATGCTTACAACTCCACCAAAATAATCGCCGGCAAAAACTTCGGACACAACCAGCTTGGCTTCTTCGACAATGGATTTTATTTCAGGAGTGTTTGAAGGGATTTCTACGTTCGATAATACATAAGAAGTCTTTGCAACTAATATAATAAACAGAGTAAACACAGACCACAGATGTGTTTTATTCGACTTTTCCACTTGAATTCCCCCAATTATTGATGTGCTACAAGGCTAATAACACCTCAGAACATTTTAATTGTACCACACCTTTTTATGTGAGAAATACCGGAATAAGCCTCAAGAAGGCATTAATTTTTTTGCAGCGCCAGTATTGGATCGAGTTCTGCAGCTTTTTTAGCAGGATAATAACCAAAAATAATTCCTGTTATTAAACACACACCAACTGCCAGAATAATCGAAAATAAGGACCATTGAACCGGCCACTCTGCAAAAGATTGTATGATAAACGACAACAACACTCCCATAACGATGCCCAATAAGGCACCAACAGCAGCAATGGTTGTGCTTTCAATCAAGAATTGATTTTTAATATCAACTTTGGTTGCGCCAACCGCTCTCATAAGCCCAATTTCTTTGGTTCTTTCAAGAATAGTCGCCAACATAATATTCATGATTCCGATTCCACCCACCAATAACGAAATTCCCGCAATACTGGACATTACAATGGTGAAAATTTGTTGTGTCTTATTTTGTTGATTTAGAAGAGAAGCTGGTACGATAATCTCAAAATCTTCAACATTTCCATGTCTTCTTTTTAGCAATTTATCAATTGCCAATGCTGCTACTTGCGGTTCAATGGTTGTGTCTATAGTGACTCTAATACTATCAATTTGGCTTTCAAGATTAGGTATTTTCAAGCGTTTCTGAGCTGTTGCCAAAGGTAGAAAGATTCTGTTATGTTCAGCCCCTAATTTGATGCCTTGAATTTCCTTTTTACTGAGTTCTTGCTGTTGCAAAACTCCAACGACTTTAACCCACAAATGGTTGATTTTAATTAATTCACCAATCGGGTTTTTATCGGCAAATAAACTCTTAGCCACTTCAGAACCAATCACAGCCACCTGTTTACTGGCATTATTGTCATCCTGAGTGAAAAAATCTCCTGCTTCAATTTTTAAATTTGACATGGAAAAACAGTTTGGAGAGACCGCAATAACAGAACTATCTGCTTCTGACTGATTAGAAAATACCGAATAAGTTTTCAGGTTCTTTTCAGCACAACTTTGTGAAACAAAAGGCAAAGAGCTTTCAATGGTTCGCATATCGTTCAAACTTAATCCCACCGAACTTTTGCGTATTTCTTTTAATGTTTCGTTGTCATTGAGCTTTTCATTGATAACCAGATTTCTCAAACCCATGGACTCAATGAGCCGAGTGGATTCAACCTTTGCTCCTTCACCAATGCTTAACATTGCAATAACAGCACCAACTCCAAAAACCATTCCTAGCAAAGTTAATAATGTACGCAATTTATGATGCATCATTTCCACAATAGCTTGTTTAAATAACACTAACATTATCGTGCTTCCTCCTTGTTCACTTGCTCCGGATCAACAAGAGCAATCACATCATTTTCTTTCAAACCGGCGTCTATCTGACATTGGCTGGTTGAGCATAAACCGGTTGTTACAAACCTTTTATTAAATGTATTTCCTTCTTTTAAATAAACCCAGCTATCTTCCGCTTCTCTAAAAATAGTCTGAATTGGCACGACAATCTTTTCACTTTCCTCACTTGTGAAAATGACTGCATCCAATCGTTGCCCAGGTAATAACTTTTGCTGATCTTGCTCATTAATAAGCACATTCACAATAAAGTATTTAATTGGATTATCGCGTTTTTTGGGTTGAGCCGTGTTACTGATTTGAGTCACAGTACCGGTGAATTTTAAATCCGGAAAAGCATGCAGGCTAATATCAACACTTTGGCCTTGTTTAATTCCAACAGCTTCAACTTCAGGCACATATATTTTTGCTTGCATAGATGATAAATCAGGAAGAGAAGCCAGTTTCATTCCCGGAAAAACAGATTTACCGGCTTGTGGAATGGTGTCATCCCAGGATTTTTTAAGAACGACAATACCGTCATGAGGCGCTTTAATTTCAAGACTCTCAAGATTCTCTCGGTTGACATCTATTTTTGACTTTTGAAATTCACTTTGTGAATCAATTAAATTTACCTCAGATAACGATTTGTCCTGATAGTGGCTTTCCATCTTTTGTAAGTGTTGTGTCTTTGCTTCCAGAAACTCTTCGTTATCGGATGCCTCAATCATTTCAATTTTGGTATAGAGCAAAGGGTCGTCAATATTGAATTTTTTAGCCATCAAATATTCAAAATTGACAACCTCTTCTTCATTATTAAAATCTTCAATAGATAAGTCCATTTCGCGTTGCTTTTTATTTTTACTGAATTGTAATTTGCTGATTTCATACTCAGCAGCATCCACTTCCAACTGAAAAGGAACGCCGTCAAAACGCACAATCACATCTCCTTTTTTAACATGTGCGTACTGGTCGATAATCCAGGCAATTGTTTGAGGTCTTTGGGTTTTAGACGCCGAAGTAATCGGTGTGGATGTCACAGCCTCAAGTTCTCCACTTGCCATCAGACTGAAACGAGTTGAGGATTTTTCTACTGTCAATTGTGGAATGGGAGCATCATCTTTTGTACATGAAATAAATAATAAACAAAGAACAAGCAACAATATCGCTCTCATAGTTTATTCTCCACGGCTTGTGCAACATTATTTACTTCACCCTCGATAGTAGCATTGAGTCTCATTCCGGGTCGCATAACTTCTGTATCGACATTTTCAATAAATACAGTGGCTTCGAGAACTTTACTGGGTTGGTTTTTGGACTTTATTGTAACAACTCTGGCCAAGGACTGAATCGAGCCATAAAATTCTTTGTCCGGCAATGAATCCAGTTTGATTTTTACTTTCAATCCTTCTTTAACAGAGCGAATGTTGCTTTCAGGTATTTCCAACTTGGCGATAATCTGACTTAAATTAGCAACTTCAATCACTCTGTGACCACCCCAAACAGTATCGCCAACCGCAAATTTGTTTTTATCCCAACCGGATTTGTGAATAACAATTCCTTCAGATTGAGCCATCATTCGCATCTCAGCAATTGAGTTACTATACTCTTCGATTTCAGCATTGAGTTTATCTACTTCAGCTTGAACGATTTGTTTTTCTGTTTCCGCTTTTTGACGACTGAGTTGCAAATCCAGTTTGGCTGATTCATACTCTTTCTTAGCCAACTCAAAGCTCAGTTGGTTTTTGTAATATTCGTTTTGAGCAATGAGAGACTTTGGCAACTCAGCTTTTCTTCTTGCCTTATCAAGCTCCATCTTTTTTTCTTCGATAATTATCTTTTTGTTCTCAAAGGTTTCGATGTTGTTAACGCTTTGATTTTTTAAAGTGCTTTGTTTAATTCCTAATTGTCCCTGAGCATCAATCAGTTTGGTTTGAATAGCATCTGTTTTAAACATCAAAACCGGCATTCCTTGTTTGACAACACTTCCATCTTCCGCCATGAATGCAATGGTGTATTGCCAGATTCCTCTGACTCTTGGAGGTGAATAACTATCGGTTTTTAATGCTTGAAGTTCGCCGGTAACAGAGATAGATGTTTCGCTTTCAACAGAAAAACTCAAAAACATTAATACAGCTAATATGAAATTAATCATTAATATTCTCCAATTCCAACTCTATCAAAGCGCTCATTCCGTGCATCAATCCGTTTGGCTTTTCTCCTGTCAGTTCAACTATAGCCTCATAATACAATCCATCTCCCCAAACCTGCATATCTTCTCCGGCGGATGCAATTTGTACAATTTCTCCCGAATAAACCTCATCCAAAAAAGCATCAAAGCGAATTTTAACTTTTTTATTACCTCTGATTTTCGGCAAATCAATTGCATTCAACCAGGCAATAATGTGCATATCCGTGTTGCGAGAAACACTTAAAATCTCCTGTCCTGAGTTTAATTGATCACCAATTTGAATTTTCTCTCCGGTCCATGATTTAGTTAGATAAACCACATAACCATCTTGTTCTGCGTAAATAGTAAATTCATCCAACATTCCTTGCAGATAGTCGAGTTTATCTTGCTTCTGTTTGATTCCGAGCTCAATCTCGACCTCTTTTTCTGAAATTTTTGTCTTTAACTCCTTTAGATCGCTTTTTGCTTTCTCATAGTTTTTTTCAGAATTTTTGAGTTGTAATTGATTTTGTTTATAAGCCAAGTCACCGATATAGTTCTGTGGTATTTGAGCTTCTTTTTCAGCAATCTTCAAATCGGTAACGGCTCGTTGATAAGCAATTTCAGCATTATTCAGTTGAATCTTTAACTCAATGCGCTCCTTTTTTGAAGTTGCTTTGAAAACTTCCAGTTCTTCGATTTGAGCATTGATTTGTGAATCAAGACTTGAACCGTCGATTCGTAATAAAAAGTCTCCTTTCTCTACTTTGATTCCTTCCTCAGCCATTTCACTAATTTTTCCTTGAAAGGATGGAACCAAAGGCATCAGTACTTTTTGAGAGTTCTTCGATTCATTTGTGCCGGTGATATAAATGGTTTCAGCATCAGCATGAAAATTTGCAAGAAATAATAATAAAACTGAGAATACCGGCATCATGATACAATTTCTCCGTCAAGAAAATGAATGGTTCGATTGGCGTATTCAGCAACGTCATCTTCGTGAGTCACCATCACTATCGTTTGCCCGGCTTGATTTAACTCTGTTAATAATTCCATAATCTGATCAGAAATTGCACTGTCTAAATTTCCTGTTGGTTCATCCG
>JAGRJP010000009.1:18885-21157 GCA_020442665.1 Lysobacterales bacterium | reverse complement strand
TCGCTTTAGCTGTTACGGCTCAAAGGTATAAAGAGCATGTCGAAATCCTCCCCCAAACTTACAATTATCCGATTCCTTTTCGTCCGATTATGCGAGATCGTCCAGGACATCCAAAATTTGATGAGTTGGTTCATGTGCATTATCATAAATGGTTTCAGCATCCCGGATTTCTGGATTATGTGACGACCGAAGAGGAAAAGAAAACGGAACAGTATTTATGGCTAAAAGAACATTTGCCACTGTTGCCAACGATTGATGGTCCTTTTAAGTGTTGATTTTCATAGGTATGAGATTATAAATCTCTGACTAAGCGAATACCAACATAGGTGTAACCGGTTTCATCTTTAAGTTTATCAGAGAATGTAGGACCGTTACTTTGTTCTCCGTTATACCATGAACTTCCCATAGCTACTGGAGATTGGCAGGAGTCCTCTTTGCAGCGTGTCCACTCACTGACATTACCTTGCATATCATAAACACCTTGGCTGTTTTTTGAAAATGTGGCGACCGGTGCTGTATATACAAAAGAATCGCTACAGTCGTAATTCTTTTCTTTATTTCTAACATCTGCCGCTTCAGAACCAGCTAGATTTGCTGACTGACAAGGTGAAAACTTATTTTGTTTATTCATTGCGACAAAACTCCACTCTTGTTCTGTCGGCAAACGATATCTGTTTCCGGTTTGTTCTGCAAGCCATTGTGAGTAGGCAAGAGCATCTTCGTAAGAAACACAAACCACCGGGTCGTTTGGAGTTTGTTCAAATGCCGGCGACTTCCATGAATAATTACTGAAAAAACTCCCAAGCGTCCCGCCTTTATGACGACATTTGCTCTCCTCTCTCGAAGTGGCCTCTACGAACTCTTTATATTGCTGAACCGTAATTTCTTTGGTAGTCATTGCCAGATTATCTTTTATCAAAATCGTTTCTATTCTTTTGCTGTCCAACAATTTATCGCCCACTTGTGGTTGATTTTTAAATAATAACACCTTTTGAAGAGTTTTCGAATAACTGTTATCTGAGTCAATGATGCTAAAAAATTCCATTAAGTCATTAATCTGTTCAGTGCTAATTTCATCCGAGGACAAATCAAGTTTTTTTGCCGTGCTTATAAGAGATTGCTTTTCAACGTCATAACCAGAATTGATGTATTCTGTTTTCTCGTTGAAAGCGTTAAACGATTTCAAGTGCGTAACAGCATTGTTAAATTCATTTCTTAACAATGCTCCATTGATAAGCAGAAAATAACGATTCCCTATTTCATGGAGTTCTTCTAAAGCGGCCTGATGGCTTTGTTCAACAGATAAAATCGTCAACAGTTGATCCATTGCATTATCATCTGCCGGCTTGGTTAACTGGTAACTTTCGATATTTCTGCGAGCAGACTCCAGTAGCGCTTCAATATTGATGGCTTGCCCGGAATCTCTTGATGATTGTGAATCATTAATGTCTTCACTTTGTTCGTCTTGTACTTGTAGCGCAATTTGTTGTTTGATTTCATCGACGGATAATTGTGAAGATATGTCGGTATTATCAAAATCGGTCTGACTGAGACTATCTTTATCAGCAGTTTTATCCTCAACAGATGAAAATAACTCCTCTTGCTTTGCTTCACTCTTTGCAATCGGAGTTATATTTTCCTCATTTTGCTGTGGAGCGGTGTTTTCATCAATACTGCTTGCTAAGTTTTCTTCAATAGCTTTGTTGTTTTGAAGTGCATCTTTAGCAGTAGAGTCTATCTGAGAAGTATCAATATTTGTCGATGGAATATTATCAGTTTTTGTATCGGATAGAGTGCTCTCTACAGGCTTTTGCTCAATCGGTTTTTGTTGGATTGTTTTGAAATTTGTTTCAAGTGATTTTTGCTCTTCCGGGTTTGGCGTTGTGTTTCTGCTCAGTACAAAAATCAAAACCAGCAACAATAACACGAGTGCCGAAACGCCGGGAATAAACCATCGACTTTTTCTAATTTTCAGGTCTTTCCAAAAGTTTTTAATTGTGTCATTGGTTCTCTGAATGGAGTTGATTGGGACTCTGTCTAAAGCTATTTTAAGTTCCACCATTGACTGAAAGCGATCTTCTGGGTTTTTTGCCAAACACTTATCAATGACTTTTTGCCAATGGCGCATTTTTGGTGGCAAAGGATCAGGAGGAGTGCTCACATGATTAACTAAAATTGAAATACTCTCATCTCCATCAAAAGGTACTTTTCCAGTCAATCTCTCGTAAATAACGATTCCCAATGAGTAGATATCTGTTCTTAAATCTACTTT
>JAGRJP010000009.1:0-18753 GCA_020442665.1 Lysobacterales bacterium | reverse complement strand
TCAGGTTTAATATCCCGATGAACCACACCATGATCATGGGCGAAAGACAAACCATCACAAACAGATTTTAAAAGTTCAATAAACTGCTTTTCGTCTTCAATCAAGTAGGTTGATAAGTCCCCATGATTGAGATATGGCATGGTAAAAAAGACTTCACCGGTTGATGTTTGGCCAATATTGTAAATATTGATAATGTTGGGATGATCTAAATGCGCAATGATTTTGGCTTCATGTTTGAACCTTTGGACATCTAAATCATTATCAGCAACCTCCAATCTCATAACTTTGACGGCAACCTCTCTTTTGAGAGAAATTTGCTCGGCTAAGTAAACCACAGACATGCCTCCCTCTCCAATCTTGCTGATTAAACGCAAGCCCGGAATCTTGAAATTGATGTCATTAATGGTTTTCAACATGTTTTAGATTGGTTGAACAGTCTTTAATTTTGCGAATATTGTAGTTTAATTCAAATTATGTTTTTTTTCCAATATTCCGTTTTTTAGCTCCTTATTGTTTCATGCTATGCTGAGTTTTTGGGTTTTTTTCATAATTTTAATTATGAATGACACAAATTAACCTAAAATAAGTCTATTAAGTTGATTTAATACTGCGCATAACCTCGATGGATATTACAAATTTACGTAAAAACTACTGCAAGTATGGACTAAACAGAAGTGATTTAGAAAAAACACCTTTGAAACAGTTCGACAAATGGTTTGTTCAAGCAAAAGAGGCTGGTGTGAATGAGCCTAACGCTATGTCTATTTCAACCGTTTCAGCTGAGGGTTTTCCATCTTCACGAACCGTATTGTTAAAAATCTATGATGAGCAAGGTTTTGTTTTTTTTACCAATTACACATCTCAAAAAGCACAAGAAATTGATTGCAACCCGAATGTGGCTTTGCTTTTTCCGTGGCTCGATCTGGAAAGACAGATACGAATTAGTGGTCAAGCTGAGAAGATTTCAAAAAAAGAATCATTTGCTTATTTCACCAATCGCCCTCGTGGATCACAACTTGGAGCCTGGATTTCTCCTCAGTCTAAAATTATTGAATCGAGAGATTTTTTACAAATGAAACTGGCGCAAATCAAGTCCAAATTTTCAAATGGAGAAATTCCTTTACCTGATGCCTGGGGCGGATATCGTATTGTCCCTCATCGTTTTGAGTTCTGGCAAGGCAGAAGCAATCGCCTTCATGATCGTTTTGTTTATGAAAAGAATGACGACTCCTGGATTATCAACAGACTAGCACCATAATGAAACCTTGCTATCAAAAAAAAGATATCAAAACGGTTGATTCTTTAACTGCAAAATATTTGAATATCAGCAGCTATCAACTCATGCAAAAAGCTGGTGCGGCTATTTTCAATTATCTTCGAAACGAAAAATCTGTTTGTATTGTTGCAGGATTGGGAAATAATGCCGGAGATGGCTTTGTCATTGCTAAACTGGCTATTGAGCACGGTATTGAAGTTTATCTTTGGAGCTTGACTAACTGGGATAATTATCAGGGAGATGCCAAATTAGCAGTTCAGGATTTTTTAAATATTGGTGGAGTTGTCAATAACAAACCACCAACACCATCAAAATTCGACTATATTGTTGATGCTATTTTCGGTACCGGTTTGAGTAGGAATGTTGAGGGTCATTTTGCTGACACAATTCAATGGATTAATTCACAAAATTCAAAAGTTATGGCGGTGGACATTCCTTCCGGTTTGGATGCGGATAGTGGCAATGTTTGTGGCATCTCCGTCAAAGCGGATATTACGGTTACTGTCATTTGTTACAAAACTGGATTGTTGACCAATGACGGAAAAGACTATTGTGGAAGACTTTATCTTCAGGATTTGGATGTTTCTACAAAAGTTTTTGAAGACTTTCCTGCGCAAATTTTTGTCTTGAACAAATCAGTATTCAATCATCCTCAATTCATTCGACAAAACAATTCTCACAAAGGCTCTTTTGGAAATGTGGTTGTGATTGGTGGAAACGACGGAATGCTTGGTGCAGCGATACTTTCCAGTCACGCAGCACTGAGAAGTGGTTGCGGCTTGGTAGAAGTTGTTTCAAACACCGAACAAAGCGTATTGATTTCTTTACATTGTCCCGAATTACTTACGGCTAATAGTATTGAAACATCTAAGCTAGTATCTTCCGCTGATGTTATTGCTGTTGGTCCCGGATTAGGGCTTAATCAAGTATCAAAAGATGCTTTGAATTTTTGTTTACGCCTAAACAAACCACTGGTGATTGATGCGGATGCAATAACCTTGTTAGCGAAAACGGACATTCGCTTAAATGCAAACGCCATTCTCACACCACACCCTAAAGAAGCCGCTAGACTTTTAGGCAAATCCACCAAAGAAATTCAAAACGACCGTGTTCAATCGGCTCGCCAAATTAGCAAAAAGTACAATTGTTATACCGTTTTGAAAGGCTCTGGTACAGTTGTTTGCTCTCCAACAGGCGAAGCGTTTATTTGCCCTTATGGCTATAGTGGCATGGCAACGGCCGGTATGGGTGATGTTCTCACCGGAATAATCTCCGGTTTGGTTGCACAAGGATTTAGTCTGTTAGATTCAGCCAATACAGCGGTTGTTTGGCATGCTTTAGCCGCCGAAAAAAGCAATAGAGGCAACTGTTTAATTGCCGGTGATGTGATTGAAAACCTGCCGAGTGTTTTAAATGACTAAAGATATTTCCACACTACTCCAACTTGAGGATTTTGCAAAAGACCTGAGTTCGCGCCTTCAACCGGGAGATGTTGTTTTCCTCAAAGGAGATTTAGGAGCCGGAAAGACTACTTTCACACAGTTTCTGATAAAGAGTTTGGGTTACGATAAAAGAGTCAAAAGTCCGACTTATGCTATTTATGAAACATACAACCTCGATAAAGCGACTGTCTATCATATTGACTTATATCGCATCGGTAATCAGGAAGAAATCTACTATCTAGGCATTGATGATATTTTTAATGGAGAAAACATTGTCATTATTGAATGGCCAGAAAGAGGGAACTCGGTTCTACCTGAGCCGTCAATGATCATCACGTTTGAGCTTTTAAAGAATAAAAAACGTATCGTTAATCTACATATTACTTGATAAATCTTTCGTATCTAACTGTATTTTATAGTTATTTCTTGTTTTTGTCGTTTTTTGATACTAGAATGAGACTATGAAGAAGTTAGTGATTACAGTTATGCTTATCAGCTTCTCCACGGCTTTATTTGCAAGCAGAGAAGTGAAAGGTTTGAGAATTTGGAGCGGCCCGGATGATACCAAGGCTGTTTTGGATTTATCAGATCAGGTTGACTATAAACTTTTTCAGCTCGACAACCCCCCAAGAGTGGTGGTTGATATTGAGCAAACTTCGCTCAAAAATTCGTTATCTGTTACCAGCAACCCTGTCATAAAAAATATCAGAAATGGTAAAAAAGGCAAAAACACATTAAGACTTGTTTTTGATCTGAACGAAAAACAAAAAGCCAAAAGTTTTCTGTTAAAGCCCGCTCAGCAATATGGTCACAGATTGGTTATTAAACTGGAAAATGAACAAGTCCAAAAGAAAACGGTTCAACAGGTTTTAAACAAAAAAGACAGAGACATTATCGTTGCCATTGATGCCGGTCATGGTGGTGAGGATCCCGGAGCAACCGGTGCCTCCGGAACCTATGAAAAAGTTCTTACTTTGCAAATCGCCAACAAACTCGCTGAAATCATCAATAAAGAAAAAGGCATGAAAGCCGTCATGATTCGTGATGGTGATTATTATGTTGCATTACGAAAACGCTTTATTAAAGCCCGAGAAGCTCAAGCTGACTTATTTGTTTCCATTCATGCCGATGCATTCACCGATCCCAAAGTCAGAGGTATGAGTGTTTATATTTTATCCAAAAATGGAGCAACATCAGAGGCAGCTCAATGGCTGGCTCAGTCGGAAAACAAATCCGACTTAGTTGGAGGAGTCGTCTTGGAAGATAAAGACAATGTCTTAGCGAAGGTATTACTGGATTTATCACAAAACGCTGCAATGGATTCGAGTTTAAAAGCTGCTAGCGAAGTTTTAAAGTCTTTGAAAAAAATCGAATCTCCTCATAAAAAATATGTCGAAAGAGCCAGTTTTGTGGTGCTGAAATCACCCGATGTTCCATCTATGTTGATTGAAACTGCTTATATCAGCAACCCTGATGAAGAAAAAAGGCTCAAAACCAGTGACTTCCAAAACAAACTGGCTGATAAAATCAAAGATGGAATCAAAGCCTATTTTTATCAATCTCCACCACCAAACACATGGATTGCAAATCATGTAACCGCAAAAAAACATATTGTTGCCAGTGGCGACACCCTCAGCGGAATCGCTCAATCTTACAACGTCACAATGACCGACCTCAAAAAAGCTAACAATAAAAACAGTAATACGATTTTAGTTGGTGAGGTTTTGGTATTACCAAATACGTTGCCGTAAGGTTTTTGATTATACTTAGTGAGAGTTAAAAAACACCAAGTAGATTCCTAAACCACTTTCCGTCATTTCGACTGAATAAAGTGAATGGAGAAATCTCTAGTGAGATATTTCCATGTGCTTCACGTTGAGATGACGAGGTGCAAAGCCCTGGTCATGTTGAATTTATTTCAGCATCCTTCTTTTCGTTACTTTTGCTTGTGCGAAAAGTAACACAAAACACACCCCAAACTCTCAGCCTAAAGGCTTCCCTCGATATTTCATCAAATTTGGCGTTTGCTTGAAACTCATGTCGCAAGCGACATTCAGACATAAGCAAACGTATTTCCAAATTTTCAAAATACCTCGGTGAGAGTAAAAGGGGATAAAAACCGAAACCTTGTCACTCCCGACTTCGTTCAGGAATCTAGTAACGGTGAGCTAACCTGCTAGTCTTTTCATGGTCAGGATTGGCCATGGAAAGGCTTGTTTGTGTTGTGCTTTGTTGATAGGTGGCGCAGCCTTTTGAACACTCGGTCATATATTTTGCTCCGTTTCTGTTTTATCTGTTTAGTTTAAGATAACTCAAGCCACCGGTCAAATAAACTTTGTTTTAAAATCCAACTCCGAATATCATCGAAGGAAATAGGTTAGCTCCACAATAGATTGGCGCAGGGATGCGCCAATCTATCGCCTGCGTTCAGGGGCGTTTGAGGCGATGTGCACCTTTGCGATAGCAAAGGTGCGCAGCGGGTCAAACGTCCCTTGCAACGCATTGTTAGCCGACGGTCTGGGTCTGAGCCGACAGGAACAAGGCCCGCATTCCACAGGCAAAGGAAGCTACGATCAGCAGCTCTCGTATCAGGTCACGTTTAACCCACGTGTCGGTCATCTGGATTGCTTCGGCCGCTGACAACGATTCCAAACCTGGGCCGCTCAGTTGCATTGCGGTTGGGACGAAGTACATGACCGACCAGACGACGGCGATGAGAAAAATGATTGCTGAACTCAATCGCCACCATAAATGCGGACGAGCTGTCCCAAATGATGTAAACAACGTTAGTAACGCCAGCAGCCCCACGCTTGGTGTCGCTATACGGAAAAAATTTGCGCCAGCCAGTCTGACTACAGGCCCCCATTCTCGTAACGAATCCGGCGGATTTGATGCCCATAGGGTCTCGGTAACCTGCGAAGAGTAGAGTGCTCCCCCAAGTTGGATGGCACACCCCGATACGAACAGGAGCAAAATCAGGTTTCTTAAGACATCTTTTACGCTGCGATTGTTCGACATACTGAACCTCCTATTGAGTCGGCTAAAGTGGAGCTAACCTGCTAGCGTTTTCATGGTCAGGATTGGCCATGGAAATGCTTGTCTGTGTTCTGCTTTGTTGATAGGTGGCGCAGCCATTTGGGCTCTTGGCCATACATTCTGCTCCGTTTTAGTTTCTTCCGTTAACTATAAGATATCTCAAGCCACCGGTCAAATAAACTTTGTTTTAAAATCCAACTCCGAATATCATCGAAGGAAACAGGTTAGCTCCACAATAGATTGGCGCAGGGATGCGCCAATCTATCGCCTCACTAAGAGGCAAATAATAGTTGGTTAAAATAAGCGACGAAGGAGCAAAAACCAACTGTTATTTGTCCTGCTTGAGTGACTTGTTATGTGAATTATTTATTACGCTTAAACATTGCCTTTATATGTTCCCAAGCATCTTTACCCAAAAGAGCGATAGAAACTAAAAACAAAACTTCTCCTGAAATAATCAGGAATGTTGTTGCGGCGGCTACTTCACCTTTTGAAATATCGATAAATGGAAGTAAAGCTATAACACCCCAAACAGCAAATGATAATACTAAACATATATAACCAGCGATCTTCTTCAATTTTAAATTCCACCTTATTCACATAACGCCTTGCTCACCAGCGCCCAAGCCGGAGAGGTTTTTGTGGTAAAGTGAAGCGTAGCGAAACCCACAAAAACAGCGTAGGTTTGGGCGTCTGCGTGGAGCTGATTGTTATGCTATTTTGCACCAAAGGTAAATCTCAGGACTTTAAAAGGTCGTATGTACCAATGATAAATAGACACGCTAATTAAGAAGCAAGCAATAAGGAGAAATGCGTACTTAAATGCAGCATCATCCCGAGTCTGTACGACATAGTAACCCACTACCACTATTACTGTCTGGTGCAAAATATAGAAGGGATATACGGCACTATTACTATAAGTAAGTAATTTACCACCCGTTTTTATATATCTTTTTCCATATCCGATTATAGCCAACACCCACAACCATGAATTGGCGTTAAGCAACGCTAAGTACAACCATGAAAGAGGATGACTTAGCCAGTTATCCCATATATTTTTTGGTTCCATTCCGTTCCAACGTATGATGTTTATTGTAATGATAGACGCAAATGCCAACCTAAATATTAGCGCCCTATTAATCTCTATCGTTAACATAATTTGCTTGTAATTATATGAAAGCAATCCAGCGAATACAAAGAATATAAACTGAGAGTGCCTCGCATAATCGTGTATTAGATCGTAAGTTACCGGGTAATGGACACTCAGAATCGTGTACGGAATAATTGCAACTACCACAAACAGTGCAATTAGAAGTAGAGTGCTTAGAGATGCCGCCTCATGCGCTGCAGTACCGCGAAATCTTTGGAGAAACCTAAAAACAGGTATCGATATAACATTATATAAAAATAGATACGGTATAAACCACAGGTGCAACCAGTGAAAATTTCCGTTTGGCCACCAATTGAACTGTAAAAATGTTTTATAGAATTCTAAATACGTGAAATCATTTCCTTGTAACTTTCGCTCAAAATAAATTTGAGGAGCGACCAAAACGAAAGTCCAGATTGCTGTCGGGATTATTAATCGATTGAACCGCTGAATAATAAAGGCTTTATTAGATAGTTTCTCAAGAAGAATACAAGAAATGAATCCTGACACGAAAAACAACAGAGGCATTCTGAAAAATGCCATCCAATAATTCACTTCCATTAAGACATTGCTCTGAGTATTGTTTTTAATATGCCAATCCCACTCTGCTACGAACACCATGTTTACGTGATAAATAAACATTAACAGAATCGCTGCAACTCTTAAAAAGTCAATATAAACATATCTTTCCACTTGACCCTGACTTAATGATTCCTTTTCCAAGCAGTCCTCCAACGTTAAAGGAAATTATATTTTTGAGCATAACAATTTATTATATGTGCATCAATGCAAGATATTAAATATTTTGCGTATTTTAAAGCACCCATTTTCATAGTTTTTCATACTATCACAGCTGTTTTATGTAGTAAAGCGAATTTTTTGTGCTTGTTTAAGCGGAATTACAATCTTATTTATGCATTTATGCAATAATATCAGTAAATATCGGCAATATGTGCATTTTATGAAGCTATTGGATCAGGTTCGTACCAAAATCAGGTTTAAGCATTACAGTAGAAATACTGAAAAAACCTATGTTTCATGGATTAAACAATACATATTATTTCATGGCAAAAGACATCCAAAGGATATGGGAAAAGTTGAAATTGAGCAGTTTTTATCTTATCTTGCAACCACTCGTAAAGTTTCTGCTCCGACTCAAAATCAGGCTTTTAATGCTTTGTTGTTTCTGTACACGCAGGTTTTGGGTATTTCTTTAGAGAATGAAAATATTTCGGCTTTGCGAGCCAAACAAAGAATTAGAATTCCCGTAGTTCTGGATAGTGAAGAGGTTAAGCATATTGTCAGTCAGTTTCCTCAGGGGGTTTATAAAACCATTGTTCAGACGATTTATGGATGTGGTTTGAGGTTGTCTGAGGCGTTGAAATTACGAGTCCAGAATATTGATTTTGCTTACAATCGAATACTTATTTATGACAGCAAATCTTTGAATGACAGAACCGTGCCTTTACCTCAAAAATTGATTGCTGATTATCATAAATTGATAGATTCCAATAAAAAGCAGCACTTGCAGGATTTGGCTGATGGATATGGAACAGTTGAAATGCCTTATGGACTGGCAAAGAAGTATCCTAATGCCGATAAGGAATTTAAATGGCAGTATCTTTTTCCGATGAATAACATTTCCAAAGATCCTGTTTCAGGTGTTTACAGACGCCATCATGTGTTGGAGAGCACTTTTTCTCGAAATTTGAAAAAAGCTGTGACTAAATCCGGCATCAATAAAAAAATTACGGCTCATACTTTTCGCCATTCTTATGCGACACATTTATTACAAGCAGGAATTGATATACGCACCATTCAGGAACTTTTGGGACACAAAAGACTGGAAACGACCATGGTTTATACCCATGTGGTGCGTGAATTGAGTCAGAAAAACCGTTTTAGTCCGTTGGATTATTTGTAATTTAGAAACAAATCTCTCTCGATAAGGAAGCATTATCGAGTATTGAATTAAATCACGGTGGATTGAGGGGATACTTCGGCTATGCTCAGTATGACAATGTTATTTTTTACCCTTTATATTTCTCTGCACCTCTGCGTCTCTGCGAGAGTCATATATCTGTTGTTAAACAACAATGCTATAAAACTATGTTATCATTACCAATATTCAAGTATTTCTGAGAGTCATAAAATGCAGGTTTCAAGATTTCTAATATTGACAGCTTTAATCGCCCATTCCTTTTGTTTTGCAGGCGATCGGGTGACAGGAAAATCATTCGTCACTCGCTCTCCAGTTATTGCACAAAATGGTATGGCGGCCACATCACAACCTTTAGCAACTCAGGTTGCTCTGGATATTCTGAAATCGGGTGGAAATGCGATTGATGCGGCAATTGCAGCGAATGCCATGTTGGGATTGGTTGAACCCACAGGCAATGGCATCGGTGGAGATTTGTTTGCTATCGTTTGGGATGCGAAAACACAAAAACTTTATGGCTTGAATGGTTCCGGGCGGTCGCCAAAATCCTTGTCCAGAGAATGGTTTATTGAAAATGATTATAACAAAATTCCCTCACATGGACCTTTGCCGGTTTCAGTTCCGGGAGCTGTTGACGGTTGGTTTATGTTGCATGATAAATTCGGCAAGTTGCCGATGAAAAAAGTTTTGCAACCTACCATTGATTATGCTGAAAACGGAGCTCCTATTTCTCAGTTGATTGCTTATTACTGGAACTTATCTGTTCCGAAACTAAACAAATATCCCGGCTTTACGGAACAATTCACCATCAATGGCAAAGCCCCAAGAGAAGGAGAAATCTGGAAAAGCCCCAATCTTGCAAACACACTCAAGGCTATTTCAAAAGACGGAAGAGATGCTTTTTACAAAGGCAAAATTGCCAAAACTATTGCAAAATACATGCAGGAAAACGGTGGCTTTCTCAGTTACGAAGACTTATCAAACCATAAAGGAGAATGGGTTGAACCAGTCAGTACCAACTATCGAGGTTATGATGTCTGGGAGTTACCTCCAAACGGTCAAGGAATTGCGGCTTTGCAAATTCTCAATATTCTAGAGCAATCTGATATTGGTAAAATGCAACTGGATTCAGCGGAATATATTCATCTTTTTACCGAAGCCAAGAAACTCGCTTTTGAAGACCGTGCCAAGTTTTATGCCGATCCGGATTTTAATGATATTCCAGTCAAACAACTGATTTCTAAAACCTATGCCAAGCAAAGAGCAAAGCTAATTAATTTGAGGAAAGCCGGCAAAAATTATCCTGCGGGTAATCCGGCACTGGAAGACGGAGATACTATTTATCTGACAGTTGCTGACAAAGACGGCAATATGGTTTCCTTAATTCAAAGCAATTATCGTGGCATGGGTTCAGGCATGACACCGCCAGGATTAGGCTTTATTTTACAAGACCGTGGAGAAATGTTTACACTGCAAGAAAATCATTACAACAGCTTTGAAGGTGGCAAAAGACCTTTTCACACCATTATTCCGGCTTTTATCACAAAAGATGATAAACCATGGATGAGTTTTGGTTTGATGGGTGGAGCAATGCAGCCTCAAGGTCATGCACAAATTGTGGTTAATATGATTGATTTTGGCATGGATGTGCAAGAAGCCGGAGATGCCGCTCGAATACATCACACCGGCTCATCCGAACCAACCGGAGAAAAAATGACTGACGGTGGCATTCTTAACCTTGAATCCGGTTTTTCATATTCAACCATTCGTCAACTCATGCGAATGGGTCATAATATTCAGTTTGCCAATGGTCCGTACGGCGGTTATCAAGCGATTCAACTCAAAGACGGAGTTTATTGGGGAGCTTCTGAATCACGCAAAGACGGACAAGCGGCTGGTTATTAATGTGACTACTAACAACTCCATTGATGAAGAGATTTATGGCAAATTAAAAGACATAGCCAATAAACTCATGCAACAAGAGCGACAAGGTCACACCTTGTCACCTACTGATTTGGTTCATGAAGCGTATATGAAAATTTCTGGAAAGGATTTTCAGGGGCTTGAGGACAATCAGTATTTTTTTATCCTTGCACGACAAATGAGACGCTTGTTAATTGATTACGGACGCAGAAAATCCTCGGTCAAGCACGGTTCTGACATGCAAAAAGTCATCTACACCGATGCTTTAAATATTGTCAATGATACCGCCATTAATTTTGAAATTATAAGCAATGCTATTGACGAGCTGGCAGAAATAAACAGCAGGAGTGCCAAAATTATAGAGCTGTGTTATTTTACCGGTGTTTCTCAAGAAAAAGTGAAAGAAATACTCAATATTTCCAAAGCCACACTTGCCAGAGATATCCACTTTGCCAAAGCATTTATTGGCGATTACATCAACCAAAATAAAGCCATTTAATCCCCTCAATGAAAAAACACCTCAAACAACTTTTTGATCTGGCAATGGAACAACCCGAAGGGGAAAGAGAGCGTGTCATTGACAATAGTAATTTTAGTGAAAAAACCAAACAACAAGTAAAACGAATGTTGCAAATCAATGTTGATGAGGTAGAGTTAACCGGAACCATCATTGATTCCGTGCAAATAGGACTTGACATTAGTCCCATAACTCCCGGCATGAAAATTTATTCTTATGTACTTGATAAACCTCTCGGACAAGGTGGGCAAGGAGAAGTGTGGCTTGCCCATCGTCATAGGGGTGATTTCACTCACCGAGTTGCCATTAAGTTTTTAAAGCCGGTTCACGATAACAAAGATCTTCAACGCTTTCAAAATGAAAGAGAGTTACTAGCTCAATTACAACACAGTAATATAGCTCAGTTATTGGGAGGTGGTGAACTACTGCTAAACTCAAATGAACCAAGACCATATATGATTTTGGAATTAGTTGAAGGGTTGCCATTAATTCAATATTGCCAAAATAATGACTTTACTTTACATCAGTACCTAAATTTCTTTCTTCAAATCTGTGATGCCATCAGTTACGCACACTCCAACAGGGTTATCCATCGCGATATTAAACCCGCAAATATAATAGTTACAGAAGATGGTGTAGTAAAATTACTTGATTTTGGAATAGCTAAAAACCTACAGTCAAGCGAAACAAACACCCAAACAACTCCTATGCTGACTCTGGCTTATTCTAGTCCGGAACAGGTAAGCGGAAAGCCTGTATCCACTACAACTGATGTTTATTTACTTGGTTTGCTTTTGTATGAAATGCTAACAGGAGAGCGAGCTCAAGCTTCTACAACAGAAATTCCATCTGAAGTGATTCACGAAATCACCCTAAAAGCTCCCACTCCTCCCAGTCACGTCAAAAGCTTAATAAGCCTTAAACGCAATTATTCAAGTCGTCATTTAAAAGGTGATTTGGATAATATAATTATGATGGCATTAAGAAAAGAACCAGAGAGAAGATATCCAACCGTTTCTGCTTTTGCCGACGATATCAGAAACTTTCAACAAGGAAAACCTGTGGCTGCAACTGGCGATAGTCATTTGTATAAGGTCAAAAAATTGATTCACCGAAACCCGGTTATATCCGCTATGTCATTAATATTACTGTCCTGTCTTATAATATTACCGATAGTTCTGTATAAAAGCCGATTACAAGTACAGCAACAACGAGACCTAGAAATAGCGGCACGTATTGATGAAGAACGCACTTCGGACTTTTTATTCAATATATTGGAGTCTGCCTCGCCGTTAAAATCAAAAGGAGAGGCTATCTTACTATCAGATGTGCTTAAATCTGCTCAAAGGCAGCTTCAATTTGGAGTGGAAAATCAGTCATTGATTAAATCAAAATTACAAGTGAAATTGGCTCAAATTGAAAGTAGCCTGGGTCATATTGATAACGCTGTGAATTACTATAAAGAGGCTTTAAATAATTTTATAGACGCAAAGAATGAACAAGAGCAACTCAATATTCTTGGACAAATAGCCATTGAATATACTAACAAAGGAGACCCTGAAAACACAGCCTTGTACAGGAAGCAAGCAGAAACCCTGAGCAAAAAGATTTCTAACCCCCTGACCTTGGGTTGGTATCAGTCAAGAATGGCAACCATTGATTTATTTGAAAACAAATATGATAAAGTCCGGGATACCTTGCCGGAAGTTATTGAAACTCTGGAAAAACAAGGTGTTAATGACAATAATCTATTAGGAAGATTGCATAATGATCTCGCTGTCTCTTATCAAAAAACAGGTTCTGAGGTCGCCCTTTTTCATATTAATCAGGCGCTGAAATATGCAGAAAATCAATATGGAACTATGCATCCCAAGTTTCTCACCAGACAAACGAATAAAGCTTATATACTGATAAAATTAAACCAGGAAAAAGAAGCTGAAGAACTATTGCTGAATGTGAAAGGAAAAGCTGAAAAGCTTTTTACCAGACTACACCCGGAATATGTGTTTATTATTGGTGAATTAGCAAACTTGTATCACAATCAGGGTCGTTTCACTGAAACAGAAGAGTTGTACAAAACAGCTTTGGAACTCAGCGAAAGATTGAAAGGGGAACACAGCACCAGCTATCTTTTTCATACAAACAATCTGGGATATCTGTACGAGGATGAAGGAAAATACAATCTGGCAGAACGGTATTACCGGAAATCACTGAATATCCGTAAAACGGTTTATAAGGACAACCTGCCACGTATTGCCAGAAGCCACGCAAATCTGGCGCGTTTACTCGCCAAAACAGGGAAATTTGAAGAGGCTCAAAAACTATTGAATGAAGCCATTCCCGTCTATATTCTCAACAATCTTGCAAATCTCGGCAATAAAATTACGCAATTGGCAATTGATGCCGGCATTGGCTCCTCCTGCAAAACAATAACTAAGCGAATCAACTCACTTATTCCGGAAGTTGAAAAACATTCTGAAAAAAACTGGCGACGTATGTCTTATGAATTATGGCTGGGAGAAATAGCATTTAACTGCGAGGATATGCATTTGGCTGAATTGTTATTGCAATCCGCCAGAGAAAAATCTTTATCAATTTATATCAAAAATTCCGATGGACAATCTATTGTCCAAACAAAGACTCAAGCACTATTACAAAAAATAGAACAATAAATTTTGAGACTTTCATTTTATTTTCTCGCTTTATAAGTCAAGCGGATGCTTTTCCGCAAAATGTTTAAACCGGAGAAATGAAATGTTTAACTTAAAAACAATTAACATCAAACATTATATCAATATTACTTTGATTTTATTAATACCTACATTTACACATGCAGCTGTTATAACTGTGACTACCGGCGACAGATACACGTCAACAAACGGTCTTTGCAGTATCAATGAAGCAATATCAAACGCCAATGATGATGCAACCACCTATCCCGATTGTGAAGCCGGCTCGGGAGCAGATACCATCAATTTATCAGTCAATGTGAGTTTGGATCGGTATTTTGAAAGCGACTCAACATATGGACAAACAGGTACTCCGGCTATTACTTCGGAAATCATACTTGATGGCATGAGTTACACTATACAGAGAACTGGAGCTCCTTCTTGTAATATCAATGGAGACAACCAAAACTATGAATTTAGATTCTTCCGCATCGCCTCAGGCGGATTCCTCACCCTTCAAAATATGACGATAAAAAACGGTTGTCCGGATGGAACCAACAATGAATCAAAGTCCGGTGGAGCTATATTCAATGAAGGAAGTTTAGAGGTCTATAATAGCTTGTTTGTTGAAAACCACGCCCTATTTGGAGGCGCAATAGGTAATAACGAAGGAACTATTAATGACATTGCCAACAATACTTTTTCACATAATGTTAGCAATTCCAAAGGCGGGGCTATATACAATTTTTATTCCAGTATTATAAACTCCGTCACTAACAATACATTTATTGATAACTGGGCAACAAATGGCGGTGCTATCTATAACTATAACGAAATAAACAACCTGAATAATAACCTTTTTAGTGAAAATACTGCTGTAGATGCCAATGATGATTGTGATAATTATCAAACAGGAACTGTAACCGGAGCAAATAATCTTTCAAACCAGAGTATTAATGACTGTGCGAATGCAGGCATAGCAAGCGGGATAAATCCGGATAATATCGGGCTTTTAGATGACTATGGTTGCATCAATCCGACAGCACAAGGCGATTGCGTTCATTCCTATATCTTGATATTTGACAGTATAGCAAAAGACGCAGGAGATGAAAACTCCACAACCTTTGATCAAAGAGGCTTTGCTGCCAATGGAATCCGTGATATCGGAGCCTTTGAATCACAGGGAATTATTGATCTAATCTATAAAAGCAGTTTTGAATAAAAAAGTGTTTACATACTATGATTGGGAACTTGTTTTTGAATCTTTTTGTTCAAGTAAATTCATTTCATTAAATCTATTTATTTATCAAGTTCCGTCGAGTAAAATCCTTCTTTTTTAATAAATTCAATCATGTTGATATTTGAGCAATCCAGAGCAGGGCGTCATGCCTCTGCACAAACACCGGAAACATCATCTAATGCCTTACAAATACCCGAAGCATTAGCAAGAAAAACAAAACTAGGACTTCCTGAAGCATCTGAACTGGATGTTATCCGACATTACACACGATTGAGTCAAAAGAACTTTTCCATTGATACAAATTTTTATCCTTTAGGATCATGCACCATGAAATACAACCCAAGGGTTTGTAATTCGCTTGCGCTTAACGATGGGTTTTTAAATGCTCATCCGCATACACCGGATGAACACATTCAGGGGACATTGTCGTGCATGTTTCACTTACAGGAGATTTTACAAGAAGTCACCGGAATGAAAGCCGTTTCTTTAACTCCGATGGCAGGAGCTCAAGGTGAGTTTTCAGGAATTGCCATGATTAAAGCCTATCACGATGACAGACAAGACTTTGAACGCAATGAGATCATTGTTCCCGATGCCGCTCATGGAACCAACCCTGCAACAGCTATTATGTGTGGTTATAAAGTGGTTGAAATCCGAACCAACCGTGACGGAAACATCAATCTACACGATTTAGAACCATTACTGAGTGAAAAAACCGCAGGAATAATGCTAACCAACCCATCCACGCTGGGTGTTTTTGAGCCAAACATTAAAGAAATTGCCAATATGGTTCATGAAGCCGGTGGTTTACTTTATTACGACGGAGCTAATTTGAACGCTATTCTAGGCAAAGTTCGTCCCGGAGATATGGACTTTGATGTGATTCACATGAATTTGCACAAAACATTCTCTACTCCCCATGGCGGTGGTGGTCCGGGTTCCGGAGCGATAGGTGTCGGCAGAAGATTGGTTCCTTATATGCCAACACCTTTTGTTGGCAAATCCGAACATGGTTATCACTATGTTGATGAAAAACAAGCCCCTAAATCCATTGGTAAACTTTCGGCTTTTGCCGGAAATGTCGGAGTGAACTTACGCGCTTATATTTATGCTTTGCTTTTGGGCAAACAAGGAATGCCAAGAATTGCTGAGTTTGCAACTTTGAATGCCAATTATTTGATGAAACAACTGGAAAAGGTTGGTTTTGAGTTAGCATTTCCAAAACGTCGTGCCAGCCATGAGTTTATTGTCACCTTGAAAAAACAAGCCAAAGATTTAAACTTAACTGCTACTGATGTTGCAAAACGTTTGCTAGATTATGGAATGCACGCACCGACGATTTATTTCCCTCTTTTGGTTGCCGAATGTATGTTGATTGAACCAACTGAGACGGAGTCAAAACAAACCATTGACCGTTTTGTTGAAGCGATGTCCGACATTCTGAAACAAGCGGAAAAAGATATTGAGGTCATCAAACAAGCACCTCATACCGCACCGAACCGTCGTCTGGATGATGCTAAAGCGGTTAAACAACCCAATTTAGTGTGGAATCCGGCTCAATAACATGGCGGATAGTCAGCGACGAGGAATTAAGCAAATAATCAATGCCGGCAAATGGTCCATGCAAGGTTTGCACGCAGCATTTAAACACGAAGCGTCGTTTCGTTTAGAGGTTTATTTAGCTGTTTTATTAATTCCGGTAGCGATTTATTTTTCAAAGTCTGCGATGCAGTTATTATTGATGTTAGGGACTGTTCTTGTTGTTTTGTTGGTTGAAATTTTAAACTCAGCGATCGAAGCAGTAGTCGATATGGTTTGTGGAGAAGAACGTCATGAGTTGGCAAAAAGAGCCAAAGATATGGGCTCGGCGGCAGTATTCTTGGCTCAAATGCTGGTTTTGGTAAGTTGGGGAACTATTTTCTACATAAACTATGTCTGATAAAACCATCATTCGATGCCAATGGTGCGAAGGAGATGCTGTTGACGAACATTATCATGACACACAATGGGGTGTGCCAATTTACGATGATGTCACCTGGTTTAAATTTCTAACTCTCGAGGGTGCTCAAGCCGGTCTCAGCTGGAGAACCATTGTGCATAAAATCAATGGCTACGAAAACGCTTTCCATTATTTCGATATTGATAAAGTGGCTCAAATGAGTGATTCTGAATTGGAACAGTTAAGAGAAGACACAAATATTATTCGCAATCGCCTGAAAATATATTCCACCCGCAACAATGCACAACAAATAAAAAAGATTCAAAAGGAGTTTGGCTCTTTTAATCAATACTTATGGAACTTCGTAGGCGGAAGTCCGATTCAGAACAAACATCAAGCGCTTTCCGAGATTCCGGGAAAAACAAACATTTCAGATGCGATAAGCAAAGATTTAAAAAAAAGAGGGTTTAAATTCGTTGGCTCAACCATTTGCTACGCTCTGATGCAAGCCGGTGGGTTGGTGAATGATCACGTGCAATCTTGCTTTCGTTATAAGGATTTGGCATAAAAAAAGCCATGCTTAAAACATGGCTTTTAAGGGAGGTAATATTATTGTTTTTGGTTAAAGGGCAACTTAACCTGCAATAACAATAACATAGAGAATGTTTATAATGCAAAACATTATATTGTTTTTTGTTAAAAAAAACGATTTTTCTCCTTTTTATAAGAAAAACCCCTCGTTTTAAGCTATATTGTCGCTCCAAACCCTCAGTCACAAGTATTTATTTAATGACTCCTGAACGATTTTCAAAAATCAAAGAAGTGCTCCAAAAAAGGCAAACAGATCTCACAGTGATCATGGATCATGTGCACAAGCCACATAATTTCAACGCTATTATCAGAACCTGCGATGCCGTTGGAATTCAGGATGTTCATTATGTTCCGGTTAAAGATGGCTTCAGACAGTTAAACTATTTTGCAAAGGGCTCTCAAAAGTGGGTTGAAGCGCATAGATATGAATCCTTTTCCCAAGCCGCTGAACAATTTCAAAATAAAAACTACCAATTATTAGCCGCTCACTTTTCAGATCAAGCTGTTGATTATCGTAATATTGATTACACGAAGCCAACCGCGATTGTCATGGGAACAGAATTGGAAGGAATTTCTGAAGAAACCGCTCAAATTGTTGATAAGCACATTATTGTTCCTATGCAGGGAATGGTTGCCTCCTTAAACGTCTCCGTGGCTTCGGCGATTATTCTATTTGAAGCTCAAAAGCAACGGCAAAATGCCGGAATGTACGAAGACAAGTCTCTTTCAGAGGAAAGGTACAAAAATTTGTTATTCGAGTGGAGTTATCCCAAAATTGCCAAAACCTTTCGAGACAAAAACTCACCTTATCCTGAGCTGGATGAAGACGGTTTTATCATATAAATTTTAAATATCGTTAAAAATAACCTATATTTATGAAACATTAATGCCTGATTTGCTAAAATCTCCCCTCTGCATAAACCATAAAAATCAAGGCATGATTAAACACTTACAAGAATTATTGGAAAAAGCACTTGAAGATTTAAAAAGAAACGGAGAGTTTCCCAAAGATTTATCTCCTGAAATTATCT
>JAGRJP010000008.1 GCA_020442665.1 Lysobacterales bacterium | reverse complement strand
TTTTAATTATTGCGGCTGTTTTCAATTTGGTTGCTGGCCTGACTTGGCTTGGTGGTGGTGCTTTAACCCAAGGTGTTTCTACTGGCATGAGTCAAGTGGCTACACAAATGGAAAAAGAATCCGGGTCACAAATGACAGCGGAGCAAAAAGCTCAAATGGAAAAATTCCAGGATGAGGTTGGTGGATCTGGTATCGGCTTTATGGCTTTTGGCGTGTTTTTGCTAGTTAGTGTTGGTATTTTAATTGCCGGTGCTGTTTTCTTGTTCCAAAACAAAAAAGCACAGTTTATTATGATTGCTGGAGGAATTGCTGTGCTAGCCGAGGTGTTGGGTAGCTTAATGTCTAGCTTCGGGGTTACTAATATAATTGGTCTTGTTGGTGGGGTTATGGCGATTCTGGCTGCAAAGTCCATGGGAACAGGTCCGGCTCCTGAACCAGCAGAGTAATTGTGAGTTCATTTCGTCCGGGCGTATTTAACACTTTAGTTCGTCAGGACATATATTATTCATTGAAAAGCGCCAGAGGCTTATTGTTTCTGGTGTTTTTTTCTGTGTTTTGGTTGTGGGTTTTATGGAAACTCAGTAGCGGAAACGCCAAAATGCTTTCCAATGCTGAGACCGGATTTATTCTTTCCTTATTCATTGATCCGAAAGTGATTCAGTCTTTATTTGTTGGCAGAGCTCCGACGTTTTCTGCTTATTTTTATCTGGCAATGTCTTCTGTTCCAATGTTTGTGCTTCTAGCAGCTAGTGATCAAACTGCTAATGATATCGGAAGTAAATATTTAAGGTTCTTAACACCAAGGTGTAACCGACTTGAGATTTTTGTTGGACGATTTTTTGGAGCAACCATTCTGATATCGTTTGCATACATTTTGGTGACAATTATTGCGGCATTGATTTCTATGGCTGTTGATAACAATGGAGTTTCACTCGTGCTTGCAGATTTGCCGTTGGTTTTGGTTTCTTTGGTTCTCTATTTAATTCCTTTTGTTGCCTTTATGTCTTTATGCTCTGTCATTGTTGGTTCTGCCGGCTTGTCGGCTCTTATGGGAGTGAGTGTTTATGTTGTGATGCTTGTCATCATTAGCGTGATAGGAATCAAATCAAAAGATTTTGCAGAAGTCATTTCATACATCATTCCAAACTCTACCAAGTTTCAGTATTTGCAATTGAGCTGGGTGAAAATGATGGGCGCTTCACTGCTTGTTCCGATTTATGTGGTGGCATACGGCTTATTGGGCTGGATGATTTTTTCCAAAAGAGATATATGATGTCTGAAAATATTATCGAAACAAACGGACTTGCCAAAAGTTTTGGAAACCAATGGGCTTTATATAACATCAATGTCAATGTAAAGAAAGATATTACAACAGGGCTGGTGGGGCCAAATGGAGCCGGGAAAACAACTTTGTTTTCATTATTTTGTGGTTTTCTTAAACCAACCAAGGGTTCTGTCAAAATTCTTAATCATGAGCCTGATCACCCGCTGCTTCGTGGGCGAATCTCAATCTTGCCACAAGATGCCTCATTATTAAAAACAATTCCTGTCGGCAAGCAGCTGACGATGTTTGCTGAACTCCAGGGCTTCAAAAAAAGATTAGCCGTTGAAGAAGCGGAGAGGGTTTTGGAAATGGTGAATTTGTCATCTTCCAGACATAAAACCGCCGATCAATTAAGTCATGGAATGCTCAAGCGAATTGCCATTGCACAGGCATTTATCGGAACTCCTGATCTGATATTGCTTGATGAACCAACAGCCGGACTTGACCCCGGAACTACTGATAATATCAAATCAGTCATTCGCTCACTCAGCAAAAACACATCAATAATAATTACTTCCCATAATCTGGAAGTCATCGAGGATTTGTGCCAACAGGTCATTATTCTCAAAGAAGGCCGCCTACATTCCGATGAAAAAGTGTCTGATTTAACGGCTCGAACCAAGGCCTTAACATTCCGATTAGAACAAGATGCCGATAATTCCATTAGAAGTGTATTAAAAGCTCTTGATATCGTTACCGAAGTGAAGCTGGGGAAACCAGGGCAGCACAGGTTGGTTGTTCATTACTCAAGTGATGCCGGACAAATGGCAGAAATCGAAATCATTAAGTGTTTGGCAGAAAACAACATTCCATATCGTGAAATGATTCGAGGTGAGCGACTCCAAGAGTCTGTCACTGACAGGCTTGGCTAGGACGGTTCAACTTTATCTTTTTCAACTGCTACTTCCGGTTCCAGTAAGTTTAAAACACTATGGCGAATTCGTTTGGATAGAAGTTGCTTGGCTCCCAAATAGAAAGTTTTGAGGTTTTCGGTAAAAATAATTCTTCCTTCGGCATCAGTCTCTATCACTTTTTCGTTTTTCAGGTTAGTTATATAACCTTTAAATAAAGACTTATCAAAAAAGTCCGGCGAGTTAAAACCGTATAACAAATTCAACTTGCTTGCGGTTTTATGACAAAGTGTTTCAAGCTGAGGTGCTGTTATTTGTTCCGAGCCTTGACGACTCAATACAGCAATAACAAGGAAAAATCGTTCATAAGTCTGCATCACCGCATTTGCCAAAACGCGTAGTTTTCCGGCTTCCAGGCTTCCTCCGGGATGTCTTTCGACGATTCGACCGACTGATTTTAAAACCTCTAATTGTTTTAGAACTTGTAAAGTTTGTCGTCCATATTCGAGAAACTCATCAGTAGTCCAGTGTAAAAATAGTTCGTTTTTGATATAAGGGTAAACAACGCCCATTAAACGTAAAATTTGTTTTCGAGGCAACTGCCTTTGATTCACCAAACTCATAGCAATGAATGAACTGGAAGCAAACAGATGCAAAATATTATTCCGATAATACGTCATCAGAATTCCTTGCTCCTTTTTAACCCGGATCACATCACCTAAATCATGAGACACCACTTCGATGAACCCTAACTTTATACCCAAATCAAAAATTTCATCGATAGTGAGTGCTGTAACTGTCACTCTTTTGGAGTAGGGTAATAATGTTAATAATTGACGATAAAGCTCTATTTGTTGGGATAAGTTATCAGCTGATGCCGAATGATTTGGAGTTGACAATAGTGCAACAGCTAGTAAGTTGATTGGATTTACATGGGCAGCCGAGTTAATTCTTTGCATGATTTCAGTCCCACACGCATCCACAAGGTTTTTAAACCACTCCGGTTTTTTATTACTTTTCATGGTAATACTTTTCCAGTTTGGCTTGAATTGATCCAACAAGTCGTCAAGCATTATAGGTTCAGAAAAATTAACTGTTAAACGCCCGTAATCTTGTTTCAACAGTTTTCTGGCCTTTAACAATCCACCGATGGACTCGCTTTTTTTGGATTTTCCACCGAGTTCATTCTGGTATGAGCCTCCCTCCATGAGTTTTTCGTAACTCAGATTTGCCGGCTGAAAAATAACCGGTTTATTGCGTTCGTTCAAATAGCTTTTTATTGTCATTGCCAACATTCCGGCTTTTGGTTGAAGTAATCGACCGGTTCTGCTTCGAGTGCCCTCGATGAAATATTCAATGGAGATTCCATGGGTGAGTAAGGCGCTCAAATATTCTGAGAAAATTGTTGAATACAGAGCGGAATTAAATGAACGGCGAATAAAAAAAGCTCCGCTTCGACGTAAAAACGGACCAACCACAGGCATATCTAAATTAATTCCGGCAGCTATGTGTGGCGGAACAACGCCTCTTTCATGCAAAGCATACGACATAATGAGATAATCAATGTGACTACGATGGCATGGTGTATAAATCACCTCGTATTTTTGAGCGTCAGCTCTGAATTCCTCAAAGTGGTTGAAAACCACACCGTTATACACCTTAGTCCAAAAACGAGTCAGCATTTTGGCAAATAAGCTGACAATTGAATACGAATAATCTGAGGCTATTTCACGAATGATTTTCTTAGCTTCTCTGTGAGCTTTTTCTTTGCTGATTTTTTTTCTCAGAGAGTATTTTTCAATCTCTTCTTTGACAGCGGGGCGGCTTAATATGTTTTTGGCAACTGTTCTTCGATGCGACAAATCGGGACCAACAACAGATGTCCTGACTCGATGAAAGTGAACTTGTAAAACTCTTGATATTTTTTTTGATAAATCTTCAACGCTTGATTCTTTGTCGAGCTCCTTATTGAGCAATATTGGCTGGCTGAATTGCAGTTTGGTATTTTTCCCATGAATCAGTATGGAAAAAAACTTTCTGAGTCTCCCTCCAATTGCCCAATTTTCAGAAAATAATATTTTGAAAAAACCACTGTTTTTGTTGGGAGCCATACCAAAAAAAACCGAGACAGGTACTAGTTGCACTTCTCTTTGTTGATTTTCCTTTAAAGCATTCAAAACATTAACAAGGTTATTTTGGAAAACGGAATACGTTGGAACTCGATTCCAAAAACCTTTAAGTCTTTTATGAGCCATCACAGAGTTGACTTTGTTCCAATCGGCTGGAATGTTTTTATAAACAAAGCCCTGCTTTTGGCTTTCTGTTTTAAGAACGACTCTCGAGACAAGAGAGTTGTTATCCAAGACATAAATGATGGGTTTTTCATTATCAATTCCGAGTTTTTTTAAATCATCAGGGATGATTTTAACCTTGACTCGAAGTGATAATATTTTTGCTAGAAGAGACATGTAAATACAAAAGTGGCCGGAAGTAACTCCGACCACTTCATATCAAACGAATTCGTGTTATTATTTTTTAGCTGTCCATTTGTCGTTGAGTTTCACCATTTCCACATTTTGGCTGAATGTTTGACCCAAAAACTCATAGGCAACTTTCATAGTTGCCGAATCGCCGTTTTCTTGCACGTCGCTGACTTCGATTGAGTCAAGCATGTCATCAATTGAAATTCCATAAGCACCAATGACGTTTTTGAATCCGCCTAAAACAACTCCGGCTTTACCCATTGCTTGATCAAAAGACATTGCTTGAAGTTCATCCAGCGACGAAACATTCAGGCTTTTTGCCGTATCAACCGCAGCTGTAACTGCTTTTCTGGTAATTTCTTCACTCAAAACATCATTTTTGCTCAAAAAGTCAATCATTGCATTCGCAACATTGATAACCGTTTCTTTTTGGTCTTCAGGAATTTCAGAGTTTGACTGAACGCCCTGTGCAACCATTCCTTTACCCATCATCAAAGCCATTGAAAGTTGTGGTTTGATTTGTTCCAGTTGCGGAGTTACCATTGCCATGATTTGATCAACGGCTCCCTCACTTGTTAACATTTGCATGGTTTGAGCAAATTGTGCTTTGTCACTTTCTGACGGGTTGCCTTTTTTGTTCTCAAACTCAGAAACCGCTTTGTTATATTCTTCGTCTGTGAGACTCAGTTTCATAATGGCATTCACATCATTGTTTTTCAAAGACTGAACCATTGACATCAAAGCTCCATCAGGGCTGTTTGTGTTTATCTCTGTTTTAGATGCGTCTTTGTCTCCACAAGCCTGAAGCAAAGCGATTAATGCAACAGCAACAAACAATTGTATTTTTTGTTTCATTTTGTTTTCCTATGTTTCAAATCAATCCGTCTATTATCTCTTATGTTGTTGGTTTAACTCAAACTTTTGGTATGTTTTATAAAATATATCGAGATAAATCTTCGTTTTGAGCAAGCTCTGCGAGGTTCTTATCAACATGAGTAGCATCAATCACATACTTCTCACCGGAGTTATCCGAGCTGATGAATGACACTTCATCGAGCAGCCTTTCCAACACCGTGTGGAGTCTGCGAGCTCCAATGTTTTCGGTTTTTTCATTCACTGCGAAAGAAACCTCAGCAATTCTTTTAATACCTGAGTCGGTAAACTCAAGCTCAACATTTTCAGTACTCATCAAAGCCACATATTGTTCCGTCAAAGATGCTTCCGGCTCGGTTAAAATTCTGGCAAAATCATCGGCTGTCAACGCTCTGAGTTCTACCCGAATCGGTAAGCGACCTTGCAGCTCCGGAATCAAATCTGATGGCTTCGCCAAATGAAACGCTCCTGAAGCAATGAATAACATGTGGTCTGTTTTAATCGCACCATAGCGAGTGTTTACAGTGCTGCCTTCGATAAGAGGTAATAAGTCTCTTTGTACGCCTTCGCGAGAAACCTCTCCGCCGGTTCCATAAGATTTAGCGACTTTATCAATTTCATCAATAAAAATGATGCCGTTTTGTTCCGCATTCTGAATTGCAGTTTGTTTGATTTCATCATCATTGATTAGTTTGGCAGCTTCTTCACTTTCAAGAATAGGCAAAGCCTTTTTGATGGTGAGTTTTTTGGTTTGTTTCTTTTTTCGCCCAATATTTTCAAACATTCCTTGAAGTTGGTCTGTCATTTCCTCCATTCCCGGAGGAGCCATGATTTCGACGCCCAGACTCGTTTTAACCTCGATTTCGATTTCTTTATCGTCCAAATCGCCGTTTCGGAGCTTGTCTAAAAACTTTTGTCGAGTCGAATTGTTTTTTGACTCAACCTCTTCACCGGGAATAGGGGACGGAGATTTTGGTATTAAATAATCCAGCACCCTTTGTTCTGCGGCTGCTTCGGCTCGTGCTTTTACCTTTGTGACCGCTTGCTCTCTACGCATTTTGATAGAGTTCTCAATTAAATCGCGGATAATCGACTCAACGTCTTTACCAACATACCCAACTTCGGTAAATTTGGTTGCCTCAACCTTAATGAACGGTGCGTCTGCCAAAATTGCCAACCGGCGAGCAATTTCGGTTTTACCAACGCCTGTCGGGCCAATCATTAAAATGTTTTTCGGGGTGATTTCAGCTCGCATTTTTTCCGGAAGCTGCATTCTTCTCCAACGATTTCTCAATGCGATAGCAACCGCTCTTTTTGCTGATGCTTGTCCGACGATGTGTTTATCGAGCTCTTGTACAATTTCTCTGGGCGTCATGTTTGACATTGTGTTTTTCCTTATGTATTTAGTTCTTCAATGGTGTGATTTTTGTTGGTATAGATACAAATATCCGCAGCGATTTCGAGTGATTTTTCAACAATTTCTCTAGCGGATAAATCTGTATTTCTCATGAGGGCCAATGCGGCGGATTGCGCAAAAGCGCCTCCGGAACCGATAGCAATTAGTCCATGCTCGGGCTCTATCACATCACCGTTGCCGGAAATAATTAAAGAGGTTTCTTTATCGGCAACTGCCAATAACGCCTCCAGGCGTCCGAGCCTTCTGTCGGTTCGCCATTCTTTTGCCATTTCAACAGCTGAGCGAACAAGATGGCCAGAGTGTTTTTCGAGCTTAGCTTCAAAAATTTCAAATAAAGTGAACGCATCTGCGGTTGCTCCGGCAAATCCGGCAATCACTTCGTTGCGATAGAGTCTTCTGACCTTTCTGGCGTTACTTTTCATTACTGTATTTCCAAGTGTGACTTGTCCGTCTCCGCCGATAACGACTTGGTTTCCTTTTCTAAATCCTACTATTGTGGTTCCCCGATAGGCATGCATGCTTTGTGACATAATCTTTTTCCGGTTTTTATATGTTTTGGCTCAATTCGCCGTAAAAATCTAATTTTGGGTTTTTGTCAGGGTTTTCAAGTTTTTGTTTTTGTCTCTAGATTATTTTGTTTTTTTTTGATATAAAACATATCTGTGACCAGTATTTGAATTCTTTGATTAAAAACATTTCAATTGTTTTTGTACTTTTTGTTCTGCTGTTTGTTTCTCAGACAAAGGCTGAAGGTCTTCCCATTAAAAACATTCCGGCAAAATCTTATAACAGCAAAAGTGGTCTCGCCAACGACAATGTTCAGCATTTGATTCAAGATGATGAAGGTTTTATCTGGGTGGGAACAAAAAACGGGCTCTCTCGTTATGACTCCTCCAAGTTTGTAAACTACTTTAAAGACAAGTCCGACCCTGATTCTCTTCCTGAACCCTATATTGAACAAGTTATGTCAATGCCGGATAATAAAATCTGGCTGTCTGTTAGTTCCGTTGGTATTACAATTTTTGATAAGTTTACCAAAACTTTTAGCAGTAATGTCAATCGTGACTCAGATTTATTCAAGCTGCCTAACTCCAATCTATTCGGCATGGACAATGATCAATCCGGAAATGTCTGGTTTTCTCTTTATGGAGAAGGTGTTTATATGTGGGATACCCAAAAACAGACATTCACTAAACATTTGCCATCGAATGAAAATGCTTGGCTAACATCCAATAAAACCTATGAGCTTTTGATTGATAGCCGAAACAGACTTTGGGTTTCTACGGTTGATGCTAAAGTCTTTCTATACGAAATTGATACCGGAAGTTCCAAAGTGTTTGATTTTTATATGGGACAAGAGTTCGGAGATGTAACTCCCATCTATGGTTTTACAGAATCTCCTGCCGGAGAAATTTATGCCGGAGGCTTTCCCGGAGCGTTTAAATATAATGAAACAACCAAAGAGTTTGATGTGCTGATATCAAAAGCCTCTCTCTCCAAGTATCATGATAATACTGCGACATCCGTCCGGCGAATCATGATAGACCGGCATAATAATATTTGGATTGGAACGACGTCGTCATTGGTTTTATTCACTAATAACAACCTTTATAAAGTTCAACTCTTTGAAAATGGAGAAAAGATTCGCCTTCAGGGTACGGTGAATGGGTTAGTTGAGGGTGATGACGGCAACATCTGGGTTGGCACCGAAGATTCCGGGGTTGTAAAGTTAGCTTCTGACTGGAACCGATACAATATTTATTTTCCGACTCAAGTTGCTGATGAACAATCTTACGTTACCACTCAAAGAGCCTTTGTAAGCGATAAAAAACTTTGGATTGGAGAGTTTCCTCAAAAAGTTGAGCTATATGAGTTTTTCAGTAATGAACTTAAATTTGTCAATTCGTACTATTCTGACAGAAGCAAAGAATCTGCGAAAATAGATGCTATTTTTGCGGATAAGGAAGAAATAGGTTTTCTTTGGGTTAGTACTGTTAGTGGTGTTGATAAAATTAATCTGGAAACCAGTGAAGTTTTCAGTGTAATTGAAATGAGTGGTAAACGACTAGACAGCGCACGAAATTTATACCGGGACACTGAGTCCAATCGCTTTTATTTTAACCTGTTTGATGAAGAAACTCTGGGCTATTTTGACAAAGATGAAATGATAGCTCGCTTGATTCCAAACAAAGAGACAAACCAACTCAAAGGAAATATTGTCAACCAGCTTGATAAAGGTATTGGCGAAACATTATGGCTTGCAACGACCTATGGAATAGAGGCCTTAGACCTTAATACGCTTCAAATTAAAGAGGTTTATCGAGACTCTGCCGGCCATCAAATTACCGGTTTCTATATTGAGTCCAATGAAAAAAATGTTTGGGCTATTATAAATGGTAGTCTTGAGCTACTCATTTGGGATGGAGTTAAGCTATCAGCCTCAAATCAAAGTTACTCTCATATTTTGCCGACTGTTTCCTTATACCAAATTAAAAGCATTAAAGATGATGTAATGCTCATTCGTACTCTCGACTCTGGCGTTGTCGAGATGGACATCAAAACAAAAAGTTACAGCGTTTACACAACTGAAAATGGGCTGCCATCAAACGCAATCGTTGACATATTATCTGTAGATGGAACACCTGTGATAGTCACAGAAAAAGGAATTGCTGTCTATAACAGCTCTTTTCAAAAACAAACTCCCAATAAGCCGAACTTAATAATTGATGATATCAAATATAATCAAACTCAAATCAACCTCAACGATGCGTTGATTCTGGACTATAACTATGGTGCCTTGAGTATTGATGCAACTTTATTATCTTATACAAGCTCTTCTTCCGTTGAGTATCAGTATTTACTTGAAGGATTGAACAAACAATGGATTAGCACAGGAAATGACGGCAAATATTCTTTTTTGAATCTGGCTTCCGGAGATTATAACTTCAAAGTCCGCGGGCGCGGAAATTATGGAGCCTGGTCTGATCCAAAAGAGTTTTCTTTCAAGGTTAATCCGCCTCCATGGAAAACCACTTGGGCCTATATGCTTTATTTGTTGGCTTTGTTGAGTATTGTATTTACAGCGGTTTACCTATACCGAAGAAAACTTTTATACGAAAATGAAATTGTTCGACAACAAACCCAGAAACAATTGGCAGACGACGCCAGCAAAGCAAAAAGCGAGTTTTTAGCTCGTGTAAGCCATGAGATCAGAACTCCTCTTAATGGTGTATTAGGAATGAGTGAGCTTTTGTTATCAACAGAAATGAATGATGAGCAAAATATTTATGCAGAAACCATTATCACATCCGGTAAACACCTGCTTGATATTATCAACGACATTCTTGATTTATCAAAAATAGAGGCCGGAAAACTAGAGCTGGAAGAAGCTCCTCTTAACCTGCTTTCTTTAATTGATGAAATAGCAAACGCTTTTTCATCACAAGCGAAACAAAAAAACATTGTTTTTACATGTTGTGTTAGTCACAATTTAGACATTAAAAGATCTGGTGATCTTGTTAGAATTAAACAAATCTTTTTTAATCTCTTAAGCAATGCTTTTAAATTTACCGAGAAAGGAGAAATCAATCTTTTTGTTCAATCAGATGAGGATAATCCTAACGTCATTGTTTTTAGATTGGTTGATACCGGCATCGGTATCAACGCTGAGTTAATCGAAAACCTTTTCAACCCTTTTGTACAGGCCGATTCAAGCATTACCCGGAAATATGGTGGAACCGGTTTAGGGCTTGCTATTGTCAAACAACTTGTTGAAAAAATGAACGGGGAAATTAGCCTTGAGAGTGACGTCAATAAAGGTAGTGTTTTTACTGTGAAGTTGATGATGAATAAGGTAGATGCATTGGAAGAGACGCTTTTACCACAAATAAACAAACACTCCTGTCTTGCAATTAATAACAACAACATCAAACTCTGCTTACAAGAGTATCTCCAGTTCTGTGGAGTGACATTTAGTGAAACTATAGTCTCTACGATGGATATTTTATTTGTTGACTGTGTTTCAAAACTAACTGACTCTCAATCTGCTGGCTTGTTAGAGGCTTGTGAAAAACAAACACCTGTCTGTTTGATTGGTTACAATTCCGAATATATTGATACCGAGTTATTAAACAAACTAAAAAGCTGCCAATTGCTTTTTTTACCATTGACTCATGACAAAGTATTATCTGTTTTTCAACCTCAGCAAACTACTGAAAAAACATTCTACAATTCAATTCAGCCTGTTGGTGTTTCCTACAAAATTCTCGTGGTGGAGGATGACTTGGTTAATCAGCAGGTGAGCATTGAAATGTTAGAAAAAATGAATCATCTTGTAGATGTGGTGGATAATGTTGATGAAGCCTTAGTCATGCTTCAGCGAAACAGCTATGATTTATTATTAACAGACTACCACTTACCGGGTAAGGATGGGCTGGAGTTAGTTTCTCTTTGGGATAATCCGCAAAAGATCCCTATTCTTGTGATTACTGCGGATTTAACCGATGAGGTCCTCATTCGTTGTAACAAACAAGGTATTGATGAAATTGTGACAAAACCTTTTACCAAGAAGCAATTAACAAATGCCATTTCTCTTGCCTTCAAGAAACGTCTTTAGTTGTGTTATAGTATAAAGAACTTTTGGGTTTCCGCTTAAATTATTAAAAATAGGAGAGTTCTGATGAATGATGAAAAACGCAAAGGTATGAAGCCTATTCCTCCAAACTTAAGCAAATATCTGAATGAAGATCAAATGTATGAACTTCGTACAATTGAAAAATTTGGTTGGAGTATTAAGTTTATTCGTCGCCCGATGTTTCAAGAGCCTGTTGATGTCGTTGTGGGTCCGGATGGAAGGTCTATCGGAATTTTAGAACAAGACGGGCGATTAAACCTTGAGCCGGATATTGAGATTAGAGATTAATTCTCTTTTTGCTGTTTAATTATTAGGAAATCTATTTGCGTTATTTATGAGACACTATGGTTATGACTTTATAAAATCGAGTGGTTCTGACTACTCAATTCGGCCTGCTGTAGAGTGGATTTTTTTTGTGGGTGCTCCGATTTTGCTTCCTCTTGCTATTCTATTGCCAAAACACGCTTCAGGTATTTTTGCATCTTTTCTGTTGTTGCTTTTTATCTATGCAGTTCTTAGTATTCTTGCAGAAATTATTCCAAAACTAGCTTATTACATATCATGCATGTTTTCATTTGTAACTACATGTGTTTTTGCTTTTTATGCTGTTCTTTCTTTAGTTAAAACAAAAAAGAGTTTCTCTGAATTTAGTGCTTTTATACTGCTTTCTATTTTTTTTGGTGGAATCTATTGGATTAGCACAAAGCTATTAATAAAACAGGTTCAACGATAGAAACAGAAACCCGTAGTATGATGAGCGATTCTTGTTGTGATTTCTTGAGCAGAAAAAAGAACAGCTGAGAAAACGAATGGTACTTCAGCTGTTCTTAAATTTGGTTTATAAGCGAACGATATTTTCCGCTTGAGGTCCTTTTTCACCTTTAGCAACTGTAAATTCAACAGCTTGGCCTTCTTTCAGAGTTTTAAACCCTGATCCTTGTATTTTGCTAAAGTGAGCAAAAACATCTGCTCCGTTTTCTTGTTGAATAAAACCGAATCCTTTAGACTCGTTGAACCACTTCACGGTTCCCTTAACTGTATCTGACATTGTAAATATCCTGTTGTATTAATAAAACTACGCCGTTGCCGGCTTTTAAAAAAGGCTGAAATTGGAACTAGAACTTTAAAAGCTGCATGACGAAGTGTTGCAATGAATACAGCGTGATGGAGGTTTAAAAATACAAGACTCACTTTCTTGCCGACACTGATTATACTGATTAAATAAAATAATGTCGATTTTTATAGTCTTTCGCTTATTTTTTTACTCTATATGTGCTTAAAGATTGCTCAATCATGCTTTTTTCCGTTGTTTTTTCCGGAAAAAGCCAATAACTGGGAGCAATTATCGGAGCTACTGAGTTCACCTCTATTTTGATAATGCTTTTAATCGGATAGTTATCGCCTGATAAATGTTTTAGTTCTTTGAGCAGATGAACAAAACTCTTTTCTTCCGGTGTAACAACTTCAGCAACCCCTTTGAGTTTGTAACCCTTTTGTTTAAATATATCGACAAAGCTGATACATACGTGTTTGTTTTTATTTATGTTGTTAACGCTGTTTGGAGAAGCGACATTTGCGATTAATAAAGAGTTATCATCATAGGCATCAAAGATTTCTTTTGGGGAAACATTTGGTTCTCCATTTTCATTACTGGTTGCCAGCCAGCACAAAACGCTTTCTTTGATTGATTTTTTTACATCTTCGTTCATCATTTTCTTTCACTAAACTGTTTTCCGCTAATGAGCCTCGTCCCAATTATCGCCAATCCCAATATCGACCTTCAACGGTATAGATAATTGAACTGCTTTTTCCATCAGATTTTTTACCAATACCGCTAACTCGTCTTGTTTCTCTTCCCTGACTTCAAAAACCAGTTCATCATGCACTTGCATTATCATGCGTATATCAGGGTTGTTTTTGATTTCTGCAAAAACTTTGAGCATCGCTTGTTTAATTATATCAGCGGCTGTTCCTTGCATCGGAGCATTGATTGCTGCGCGTTCGGCTCCGGCGCGTATGCGTCCGTTGCGATTTTTGATTTCCGGAAAGTACAAACGACGACCAAAAAGAGTATCAACATAAGCGTTTTCTTTGGCTTGTTCCTTAATCGTTTTCATGAACTCTGCTACTTTCGGATATTGATCAAAATAACGATTCATGTAATCCTGTGCCTCTCCACGCTCAACCCCCAGTTGCTTTGCCAGTCCGAATGCCGACATTCCATACATCAAACCAAAGTTGATTGCTTTAGCAGCACGGCGTTGATCTTTGCTCACCTCTTCGATTTCCACACCAAAAACCTGCGACGCTGTGCGACTGTGAACATCTTGGTCTTTGGCAAATGAGTCTAACAGCTTTTCATCTTTGGATAAATGCGCCATAATTCTCAACTCAATCTGCGAATAATCTGCTGCCATGATTTTAAAGCCTTCGGGTGCAACAAATGCCTGTCTGATTTTTCGACCCTCTTCGGTACGAATTGGAATATTTTGCAGGTTTGGATTCGTGCTGGAAAGTCTTCCTGTTGTTGCAACCGCTTGATGATAAGAGGTGTGTATGCGCCCGGTTCTTGAGTTGATTTCCTGCGGAAGTTTGTCTGTATAGGTTGATTTGAGTTTACTAAAAGAGCGGTTGTCGATAATGATTCGAGGCAACTCATAGTCCTCAGCCAGTTCTTGTAAAACATCTTCCGATGTCGAGGGTTGTCCGGTTGGCGTTTTTTTTATGACCGGAATATTTTGTTCTTCAAACAGTATTTCCTGTAATTGTTTAGGTGAGTTAAGATTAAATTCACGGCCAACAAGTTCATAAGCCTGTTGTTCTAACTGTGCGATTTTGATAGAAAGTTCTTCAGATTGTTTTTCTAAAGTTTTTGAATCGACCAGCACTCCGGTTTGTTCCATCTTAGCCAAAACTTGGATTAACGGCATTTCTATTTCACGATAGACTTTCAGTTGCTGTTGCTGTTGATGTTCTTGCAATTTTTTACTCAACTCCAAATGCAATTGCAGCGTAATATCTGAATCCTCCGCAGCATATTGGGTTGCAACATCAACCGGCACTTCAGCAAATGAAATTTGTTTCGCTCCTTTTCCACAAATGTCTTCATACTTAATGGTTTGTTTTTGCAGATACTGCATTGCCAATGTATCCATGTCGTGTCTGCCGTTGGTGTCCAGAACATACGATTCCATTAAGCTATCATCACTGAGATTGTTAATTTCAATGCCATAATTAGACAAAACATTCATATCATACTTAAAGTGCTGACCTATCAGTTTTATCTCTGGGTTGTTTAATAAAGGTTCGACTTGATTAAGAACGCTTTGTAATTCCAGTTGATTATCAAGTATTTTCAATTGCTCTTCTGTTTTTTCCACATGAGCGATTGGAGTATAGGCCGCTTCCCCCGGTTTGCAGGAAAATGACATGCCAACAATTTCGGCTTGCATGGAGTCCAGAGAAGTTGTTTCCAAATCAAAAGCGATTATTTTTTCATTGCGAATTTTTTCAAGCCATTGTTCTAGTGTTTTTTCATCACGAATCGTTGTGTAGTTTTTTTCAGATTGAGTTTCCGTGTCTGTTTCAGGTTCAGTGCTAACCTGTGAAAAAAGGTCAGTTTGTGTTTCCCTTTGTAACGAACGAATACCAAACTCTTGTGCCAAAATATTTAGTTGTTCGACATCTTCACCATTTATCGTTAAGTCTTGCACCTTGCAATCAAGGGGAACGCTTGTATCTATTGTTACCAGTTGTTTGGAAAGTGGAATTTGCGGTATCGCCTCACGAAGATATTCACCAACTTTTCCTTTGACCTGATTTGCATTTTCAATAATATTATCCAATGTTTCGTGCTCTTCAAGCCACTTGACGGCGGTTTTCGGTCCGACTTTATTCACGCCGGGGATGTTGTCCGATGTATCTCCTATCAATGTCAGATAGTCGATAATTTGGTCAGGGCGAACACCAAACTTCTCTTTAACTCCATCAATATTCATTGACGTTTTTCGCATGGTGTCTATTAGCATCACATCATCATTAACCAGTTGTGCCATATCCTTATCGCCCGATGAAATCACTGTTTTAAAACCAGCCTGGCTCGCCATCACTCCCAGTGTTCCCATCACATCATCGGCTTCGACTCCTTTGATTTCAAGTAGTGGCACACCGAGTGCTTTGATAATATCTTTGGTTGGCTGAATTTGATTGCGTAAATCATCTGGCATCGGCGGGCGGGTGGCTTTGTATTGGTCATACATATCATGCCGAAAGGTTTTACCAGGAGCATCAAAGACAACCGCCATGTATTTCGGATCATATTCTTTTATCATGCGATTAATCATATTAATCACACCATAAATCATACCGGTTGGTTCACCTTTATGGTTTTTTAATCGTTGAAGAGCAGGAACAAAGTGCGCACGGTAAAGATATGCAGATCCGTCGACCAAATAAAGTGTTTTTTCTGACATTGTGGTTGAGTTGTTTGTGATGTGTCAATTTTAACACTTTATTCAGCCAACGGGAGGTGGTCGGTTATTTTTTTCTGTCTCCGTGTATGCGATAAACTTCTTTCCAAACTTCAGGATTGTCTTTGTCCTGAAACTCCATTTTCCAATCAAAGGTGTTTTCTTTCATGTCGTAAAAGGTAACTCTGGTTTCGTTTCCGACATAAAACCCTCTCATTACAATTTTTCCATCAATAAATGTTGCCGTGAAGTTATCAAACTTTCTGCTATTTGAAGAGACCCAGATTTGATTCCATCGTTTATCTGTTGGGTTGTAAATTCGGATATTGGTGCCAAACCCTCTTTTTCCTTCTTCAACTTCAACAGATAAAGAAGGTGAAATCCAGTCATCCTGAATGGCGTGTCCATCCAGTATCGTATACCAATTCCAATCAGCGCCTCTTCCTTGTTGCCAGTTTCCTTCTTTGTCTAAGCTGGAGTCGGTAATTGTCCATTCCCCCAATAATGGAGCATAATGTTTAGTCTGCTCAGGAGCATTGGCGCTGATTTGATAACTCTTTTCAGCATGAACTGAAAAGGCTAAGACTATTAATACTAAAAATGCTTTCATCTCAATCTCTATGGTGTTTTTTGTATTTGCTTAAAGATACCTTTAAATGAAAGTATTTACTATCAAAAAATTGCTCGTTTTTATTATTGAGAGTTTATTGTTGACGGAGAAAACCCAAAATGCTGTTTGAAATTATGACTCAAGTGACTATGGCTGGAATAACCAAACTGAAAAGCCAAGTCGGAGAGGTCTTCAGTTCCTTTTACTAATATCGAATATATTTTGTTCAAACGAATTTGGTTACGGTACTGATTGATACCCAATCCAGTTATTTGTTTAAAAACTCTGCAAAGGTGATATGGTGAACTAAACACATCTTTTGCAATTTCTTGCAATGAATAGTTATCATGCAAATGATTGTGTAAGTTGTATTTTATTTTCTCAACCAGACTTCTATGTCTTGTGTTTAGATTTTTTGATTCAAAAGCGTTGTAAAGGCAATCGCTGATTTTATGAAAAAGTTCAAAGGATGATTCTGTGATATCGTTTTCTTGTTGATATCGGATGTTTTTAAGAATTTCTTGAAAAGTTAAAAAAGTTTGCTTTGTGCATTTGATGTTTTCCGCTTTGAATCTTGGCTTATGAGTTGATTGGCTTAATTCGTCCCACAGCGGCTCTTTTGCCTCAACCCAAATACAATCGTCACCATTTTTATCTATCGCAAAGCGATGATACTCTTGATTCTGGTTGTATAGGTTGATAATTGAGGAGTCCGCGACAAAAGCCTGTTTGTTTTTATGTTGAATCCAAATACTGTTTCCGGGAAAAACAATTAGCGGTCTTTCTACAAACCCTTTTTTTGTAAAGCGAGGATGACTTGGGCTTAACTTGAAGTTGCCAATTTTTACAAATTGATTTTCAAAAAGTGTTTTTTCCATTGAATGAATTTTTTTAATCTCAATAACCGATAAAAAACTATTGTTTTTAATAAGTTGTGTTAGTATGTTAACCTAATTTATTTAAAATACTAAACTTATGAAACAACTTTTTGCGAAATCTTTTATTTTTATTTTCTTTTTTATTTCCTCAGCTCAAGCTGAAACATATACATATACAGGTCCAAATTTTAATGAGTTTTTTGGTGATTATTCAGCTTCTGATTTTATTACCGGCTCTTTTGATACTTCTTCTCCTTTACCAGCAAATGCAAGCTATGGAGACTTCTCGGGACTTGTTACTAGCTGGAGTTTTACAGATGGCCAACAAACCCTGACCCCTGCGAACTCTTATCTGGCTTACTTCAACATGAGCACAAACTCGAGTGGACAGCCGGATGAGTGGCTGGTTTCAATTTATGAAAACCAAACCCTTCCTACGAACATCAATGCTCCTAGTGGAACAACAGTTTCATTAATAGAAACCGCTTTTACGAGAAACAACCTTTTTCAGGAAATAGGCTCTCAAGACTCTAATTGTTCAGAAAACAACGGACCGAACGGACAGTGCTCTGGTTCCGCAACTACTGGTGTCAATTCAGCAACCTACCTTTTAGCTCCCTCTGGAAACACCTCTCCGGGACCCGGTTGGGGAGGAAGTCGCCCTGTTGTTTCTGTCCCTGTTTTAAGTTTTTGGAACTTAGTGGTGTTTGGTGTTCTGGTCCTATTTGTTGCTTATTATCAAGTTCATAGAAGAAAATCAGAATTAAATTAATCTTATTTTCTTTTTTACAAACTTTAAAACTCCTTTGCTTTTAAAATAGCAAAGGAGTTTTTTATTTATATCGTTTGCAAATGAACACAGAGCTTGAATTCAATTTAGATCTTATCAAAAAATACGACAAGGCCGGACCAAGATACACATCCTATCCAACAGCAGTGGTGTTTAATGAAGAGTTTACTGCTGAAAACTATATCGAACAGGCGAGGCGGAGCAATGAAACAAACAAAGGACAGCCCATCAGTTTGTATTTTCATATTCCTTTTTGTGATACCTTATGCTTTTTTTGTGCCTGCAACAAAATAGCCACCAAGAAAAGGGATAAAGCCGATTTGTATCTGGATTATCTGGAAAAGGAAATGGCGATGGTTTCAGCGCTATATGACAAAGACCGGGTAGTGGAACAAATGCATTTTGGTGGCGGCACCCCGACTTTTCTGACAGATTCCCAGTTTGAGAGAATGTGGGAGCTGATTAAAACGTATTTTCCTATCATTAACACAGAAAAAAGGGATTATTCCATCGAAATAGACCCTCGTTCAGTAACCAGAGAAAGCATGCAAAAACTGGCCGGTTATGGCTTCAACCGGTTTTCCCTGGGGGTTCAGGACGTCAATCCCAAGGTGCAAAAGGCGGTAAACCGCATTCAACCAACAGAAATGACCGCCGAAATTATTCAAGCCTGCCGCGATGTCAATGCGCTTTCTGTCAGTGTGGACTTGATTTATGGTTTGCCCTTTCAAACTCTGGAAAGCTTTGCACAAACAGTCGATGCCGTGATTGAAATGTCACCGGACCGCTTGTCCGTTTTTAATTATGCTCACTTGCCACATCTGTTTTCGCCGCAAAAACGCATTAATGAAGAAGATCTTCCACCAGCAGAAGAAAAGCTGGCCATTCTGCAAATGACCATAGAAAAACTGAATCATGCCGGATATGTTTATATCGGAATGGATCACTTCGCCAAACCCGATGATGAGCTGGCTATTGCTCAGCAAAACGGCAGTCTGCAAAGAAATTTTCAGGGCTACACCACCCATGCCGAACTGGATTTGGTCGCTCTCGGTGTTTCGTCCATCAGCTCGGTCAATCACTCTTTCAGCCAGAATGTCAAATCTCTGGAACAATATTACGCCATTCTGGATAATGACAAACTTCCGGTTTACCGAGGTTATTTATTGAATGATGACGATCTTTTAAGAAAAAAAGTCATCCAGGATATTGCCTGTCAGTTTGAACTTGATTTTAAAAAGATTGAAGACAAATTTGATATAGAGTTTGAAAGCTATTTCGCTAAAGAGTTGGATGATTTAAAAGACATGCAAAAAGATGATTTGTTGCAGTTTAACAATAACGGCTTTACCGTCAGCCCTGCCGGTCGGATTTTGGTTCGTCATATTTGTATGGTGTTTGATATTTATTTGCGCAAACAGTCTGAGCAACGGTTTTCTAAGGTAATCTAGGTTTTCCACATTCGTCATTTCGACTGAACGGAGTGAATGGAGAAATCTTACACCTTTAAGCAAGAATAACCTCTCGTAGAGACCACCAAGACAAAATAGCCGTCATCCTCGGGCTTGACCCCGGGTGATATAGTGTTCATTTTCTTTACTTGCATAAAGAAAACGAACCAAAAGAAAGTGCACCCCGAACTCTCAGCCGTTGGCTTCCCTCCCTATTTTCTCAAGTTTGGCGTTTGCAAAAACTCGCATTGCAAACAATGCTCAAACACTTGCAAACTTTACTCCAAATTTTTCAAAAATTTCTCGGTGAGAGTTAAGGGGATTTTAAATAACAAACACTCCGTCATACTGAATTTATTTCAGTATCTCCTCAATATTCCGTGATTTCATTTGATACTCGAAAAAAGTCTCCTCTTGAGAGGAGATACAGAGGTGTGTTTGTTTTATTAACGGTCTCGGCTATGAGTAGTTGCGGCCCGAAGGGCATTGCGTATAGGTGTTGTTGTGCTTAGTTATTTTCCTTTATATCCATTGTCAGTTTTTTCAACTTTTCCAATATTAATTAGCCAAAGCATGCGGAAATTAACCTGTGCTAGTGTGCTCCATTCTACATCAAAATTCTCGACTATATATTCGAGTACCTCTTGTTCAGACTTTGCTTCTGGACTGCTTAACAGAAATTGATGTACTTCCTTAAAGGCCATAATGTTTGCTGAAATTGTTTGGAAAAGAAATTCAAGGTCCTTTTCATTTCGATATTGATTTCCAGCAGGAGTTAGAATACACACACCATTTTCAAAGTCTATCAGCCCCATATTCTTTGGAACATTTAGATAACCATTGGCTGTTTTCTTTGATGAAACATTGTCAAACGACTTAACAAACCATTCAACTAAATCCACTCTGGAACTTTTCTTTTCTACAATTCGATCTAAAAGTTGATTAAGAGTCTCAACATAAGAGTAAACACCTCCAGGTAACGGCCAAATAGAACGACTTTTGTTCTCGCTACTTTTTAATGTAGAATCACTTAATTCATTTTCAAAAAGTTCGGTGTCTATTGAATAAACACTAACAATGTCTTCTTTAACACCAACCTTGTATTTGAAAAGTAAATCAATCAACTTCTCACCATTCACCAATGCAACCGGCATTTTATTAGTGGCCTTCGATTCATTGATAGCATCTTTTGTAAAATCAGATGTAGTGATAATCAATCCCCTTTGGTCAACTTCAGCACTTCCTCTTAATTGAGTGATGTATTTGCCAGAGATGTTGTTCCCTGTTTTATATCGCTTGACTTGGATGACGGTTTTAACATTAGTCAGTCCTCCAACTGTCAGGTTTCCGACTACATCAATTCCTTTGTCTCCACTACGTTTGGTAACATCTACATTCTCGTAACCAATTTTGCGTAATAATTCAGCAGTTAAATATTCGAATTGAAAAGGATCCATTTCTTGAATCTTTTCAATCAATTTCTTCTTGACCAATTCGTTCTGGTTCTGAATTGCCAATAGTGGTGATTTTGCTGATTCTGTCTGCTTCTTTAAAGCGAACATGCCTCTTCCCACTTTTTTGAATTTAGAAGAGGTATTGTTACTGATATCCGTATAAAGTTGAGCAGCCATTGTAGCATCCGGAGTTGCTCCTGAAGTTTCGATTAACTCCTCATCCAAGGCAATTTCAGTAATTTCTTTTGCTGAAAGCGGTTCTTCTGCTTCCTTTAATATCTTAATAGCTGCTTCCTTGAATGACAATTTCTTCATGTTCTTTTTTAATTAAGCACAACATCTTAATATACGCAATTACGCATACCAAGAATTACAAAAATACATATATTACAGTTTTATAAAGAATATACGCCCGGCTCCCTAACCAGACTTTTGAGTTGAAATTTGATAAGAGTGGTTGGGATTTCTTTATTCTAGTATGAGATTGAGAGAAACGCTATAGAAATGTTTATGATATTAACGAGATCTCTCCATGCGCTTCGCTTAGTCGAGATGACGGTGGTTGGTTTTGATATAGAGAACACACATCTGTATCTCCTCTCAAGAGGAGAAGTTTTTACGAGTATCAATTGAAATCACGATGGTTTGAAGAGATGCCTGCCTTCGCAGGCAAGACGGTGGCTAAGGAGATGCTGAAATTAAGTCCAGCATTACGATGTTTTTAGATTGTCTCTCCGCTCCTGCTTCGAGCCCTCCGGGTCGCTTCGCGTGGCAAAATGGCTGTCCTGCCATTTGGTCCCAATCAAGTTGAGAATGACAAAAACTCCCCTTAACTCTCACCGAGATATTTTTGAAAATTTGGAAATATGTTTGCAAGTGTCAGAGCATTGCTTGCAATGCGAGTTTTTGCAAACGCCAAATTTGAGAAAATAGGGAGGGAAGCCATCGGCTGAGAGTTCGGGGCACCCTTTTTTGGTTACTTTGTTGGGTGGCAACAAAGTAACATGAAAACAGACCTTTGTATCTCCTCTCAAGAGGAGAGGTTATTTCGAATTTCAAATAAAAACAATGAAAATTTAGGAGATACTGAAATAAATTCAGCATGACGGTGGGTTTTGAAGATGTTAAATAAAACGTAGTATGACGATGTTTTTATATAGATGAGATACTTTGGTCATGCTTAGTATGATCTTTTTTTAATTTCTTTGTGAGTCTGTTTTAACAATAGTTAATTTTTGTTTTTATAAATTTGTGATAAAGTAATCGTCGATTTATTTTTTGGAAAAAACGATGCGTTGGAAAGGTCAGAGACAAAGTAGCAATGTAGAAGACAGAAGAGGCGGTGGCATGGTTCGTGCCGGTGGCAAGATGAGCGTTTTAACGATTGTGGTTGTTATCGTCATTTCTGTAATCACCGGAAAGAATCCCTTGGCTTTATTGCAAATGGTTGGTGGTTCTCAACAACAGAGCGCTTCAACGTCAAGCGGCCCTGTTCAGCAGTCGGCGGCGGAAAAAGAGTTAGCTGACTTTGCCAAAACCATATTGGCTTCCACGGAAGATGCCTGGAATGCAGAGTTTCAAAGAAGAGGATCAAAATATCAAACACCGTCAATGGTGATGTTCAATGGCAATGTTCAGTCTGCTTGCGGGGTTAATTCTGAAAGAACCGGGCCTTTTTATTGTCCGGGAGATCATAAACTTTATTTAGCTCTCAGTTTTTTCCAACAATTGAGACGCATGGGCGCTCCGGGTGATTTTGCTCAGGCTTATGTGATTGCTCATGAGGTGGGACATCATATTCAGAACATCACCGGAACGGAACGAAAAATGCGCCAGATGCAACAACAAGACCCCAGAAATGCTAATCAATATCTGGTTAAACTGGAGTTACAAGCTGATTGTTATGCCGGTGTTTGGGCGGCTCTTTCTCACAATCAAAAACGCTGGTTGGAAGAGGGTGATGTTGAAGAAGGTTTGCAGGCAGCAGCTTCGATTGGTGACGATACCTTGCAGAAAAATGCCGGACAAAGAGTGAATGTCGAGTCCTTCACGCATGGTTCTTCTGCTCAACGGGTTCATTGGTTGAAAAAAGGCATGCAAACCGGCGATATTGGTCAATGCGACACCTTTGCTAGTCTCTAGTCGGATTATTTTCCTTAAAGACAGCGATTCCCAAGTAGGCAAACACCATTGCCAGAATTGGGTTGAGATAATTTAACAGCGCATACGGTGCGTAGTCCATGGTTGCTACTTCCAGTGTTTTTGCATAAAAAATACTGGTTGTGCTCCAAGGAATTAAAGCCGTTGTTAAAGTAGAACCTTCCTCGACCGATCGTGATAGCACTGAAGTTTTGATGTTTTTCGCTTGATAGGCTTTTTTGTAAAGTTGGCTGTTTAAAATGATCACTATGTAGGTTTCGCCCATTGACAAATTTCCTACAAATCCGGTTGCGATGGTTGCAGAGATTAAACTTCCGGTTCGTTTGATAGTTTTTATAATTCCTTTTAACAACACTGTTAAGAACCCGGCACCATGCAGAATTCCACCCATGGCGATCGCCATGATTGATAATAAAAGCGTCCACGCCATCGAATAAAGACCGCCTCTGCCAATCAAGTCATTAATCATTTCAGACTCGGTGTTTCCTTTGGTGTTTTCCCATAAAGCATTGGTGACTTCAACAACGTCCTTTTGTTGATAAAGTATGGCAATCATTGTAGCGACTATTATGCTGGCAGTCATTGTCACTTCCGGAGCAAAACGCTTGATACTCATAACAAACAAAACCAGCAAAGGTAAAAAAGTCACAAAAGGATTTAATTTGAAATTGGCCGCCAGAACATCCTGAGTTTGTTTGATTTGTTCAAAGGAGGTCGCTTGATCGGAGTTATAACCCATGTAGGCAAATATCACAAAAACCAAAACAAACGTCGGAATTGTTGTATAAAGCATGGAGTGAATGTGATCATACAAGTCGGTATCGCTGCTCATGGCTGCCAGATTGGTAGTATCAGAAACCGGCGATAACTTGTCTCCAAAAGTCGCTCCGGAAATTATCATCCCGGCAACCAAGGGCAACGGAATATTCAATACCGAGCCAATACCAATAAACACCACACCCAGTGTTCCGACGGTTCCCCATGATGTTCCTGTTGCCAGAGACATCAAACAACATAAAATCAACCCAACAGGTAAAAACCATTGCGCAGTAATCCAGTCTAGCCCGTAATAAATCAAAGCAACAACGGTTCCGCTTTTCATAAATGAAGCAATCACCATTCCAATCAGTAAAAACACATAGATTGCTGAAAGTGACCGAGAAATACTTTCTTTCATCATGCGGCGAATGTCGCCAAAACTATATCCCAGCATTCTGGCATTTAACGCTGCCCAAATCAGCACAAAATAGAGGACAATATGCAAAGATATTTGCATCTTGAAGAAGCCAACCGAAATCATCACCACAAGCATGGTGAAAACGAGAATGGCATGAGGTAAAGAGCTTTGTTTTGCTTGCATTTGATTGTTTTTTCGCAATAGCATAAATTAAAACCTGTGTTCTTTCCAGCTTTATAAACCACGAAACGAACTTACTTTTATTTGTCACAAAAAGTTTTTTTGCAAAAAAACAACCATAAACCTACTTTTGTTTCAAAAATTTACTTTTATCGGCACTTTTTTTTCCCGAATTGCTTTATCATTTGCATATTAGATACTGCTAAAATACACAAACAGTTTTTTTAGCTTGGCAATACAAGGTGTCAGGGAGATTTATTATGAAACACAGCACTCGTCTTTTTTTATCTTTTTTGGTCTTCACTTCTTTTGCTGCGAGCAGTCAAAATGAGGGTGTTCTCAATGAATTAAAACACTTTCCGAAAACTCTGGAATACAACGCCATTTTTTCTGAAAAGCAAAATTTTTCAAGTCAAAAGAAACACAAAGTCTTAGTTAAATATTTTGCAAAAGGTAGTCAAGGTAGCAGTTATTCTGAATCATTCAAAAAAGTTTCGATAGAAGATAACACAGCAAAACTCTCTTTGGGGTCTGGGAAAAGAGATAGAGACTCAGAATTTAAGTCGTTGCAGGCTTTTTTTGCAAACAACCCCGCTGTTGAAATGCAGGTTGTTGTTGATGGCAAGGCATTATATCCTAAAGTTGGTATTCTTCCTGCCGGTCACTCTCAGGAGTCTTCAGCATTTTTACAAGGCAAAAAGTCCGGTGATGATGGCTCTCATTGGAAAGGTTATAAAAGACGTTCTACTGTATCCTCTTTTCAAGCTGCAACTCTTTCATCTGATATATATATTTCTGCTAAAAATGTGATTTCTCACCCTTATGAAGTTCCTTTAATAGGCCCTAAATCCAGTTTACCTGTAACCCACCTTCCTGTAGCTGGTATACAACCGTTTGATGACTCACAGGAAGTGAACAGGCCTCGTCATGAAAACCTTTATGACGAAAGAGGTCGCAGATTCGGTACTATAGCCCCAACACATGACGATATTCTGGCTATAAAATCACAGAATGTATTCGCAGGCTCACTACAAACTCCCACTCCCTCTGGAGGGTTTCAGGGAATGCCTAATATAAGCGGATATTTACCTCCTGATACCGAGGGTGCTGTAGGGCCCAATCACTATGTTCAACAAGTTAACTCTACAACACAAGTTTTTGCTAAAGACGGAACGTCTCTGGCAGGTCCTTTTAATACCAATACTTTATGGTCTGGGTTTGGTGGTCGTTGTGAGTCCGACAACTCTGGAGATGCTATTGCTTTGTATGATGAACAGGCCGATCGTTGGGTCTTAACCCAGTTCGCTGTCGGAGGCTCTCCTGAACAAGTATGCTTTGCTGTATCTCAAACAAATGACCCTACCGGTTCATATTATTTATACTCTCTGGTCACACAGCGGTTTCCGGATTATTACAAACTCGGTGTGTGGCCGGCAACGAATAACAATGCATACTTTATGGGAACAAACTCGGGTGCTGCTAACCAGTATGATGTTTATGCTATGGACAGAGAAAACATGTTGCTTGGAAATCCTGCTCGTACATCTCAATATTTTCAAAGCTTTCAAAACCTTCTTGTTCCTGCTGATAATGATGGAGCTCTTCCGCCTCCGGCAGATGAACCTGGATATTTTTATACTATCAGAGATGCTCAAGATGGTTATTTTAACCCATCACCGGCAAATGATAGTCTTGATATATATTCTTTCGATGTGGACTGGAATACCCCTGCAAATACTACTTTTACCTTACAGGCTATTACCAGCGCGGAAGGTTTGGTTGATTTTAACTGGACCGTTTGTGGGTTTTTCGTTGGAAACTGTATTCCCCAGCTTGGTTCCACTACTCTGATTGATAGTAATTCCTGGTGGCCTCAACAAAGGTTTCAATACAGAAACTTTGGTATTTACGGCTCATTAGTTGGTGTCTGGGGTGTCAATGCTGTTGCCTCTCCGGGCAAGCACACAGCTCCAAGATGGTTTGAGTTAAGAAAACACACATACGATACAGGTTGGAATATCAGACAACAGGGAACCTATGCTCCCGATAGTACACACCGTTTTTCCCCAAGTATAGCTATGGATGAATCACAAAATATAGGGGTTGGCTATTCTGTTACATCCAGTTCAATATATCCATCTATCAGATATACTGTTCATGACAATGACCTTGACGATTTAGGAGAAATGGAGTCTGAAGCTACAATGTTTAACGGCTTATCAGCACAAACGCACTCCTCCGGAAGATGGGGCGATTATGCATCTATGGATGTAGACCCAAGTGATAATTGTACTTTTTGGTTTACAACCGAATATATTGAATCAAATAACTGGAAGACTTACATTGGTTCATTCAAACTTCCCGGTTGTAAAGAGCATAATATTCTGTTGTTTGATGATTACAGCACCGAACACGACATTAATGTTTGTAAAGTCGATAACACCACCGATTATGATTTAGCGATTAGTTACGACTTTAACACCCCAACAACAATGTCTGTATCTGGGTGTCCGTCTGGAGCCAATTGTAACTTTTCAGCTTCTCCTATTACTTATCCTTCAATTACGACCTTACAGTTTACAAACTTGTCTGCTGCGAGTTCTGGAGCTCATATTTTGACGGTGACTGCCACAGACGGTGGAAGCAAAACAGATACCGAAACACTGACATTAAACTTATTTGATACATTAGCGTCTTCTCCAACACTATCAACCCCGGCAAATGATAGTTTTGCTGGTTCTAGGACACCAAATCTATCATGGGCTTCCTTAAGTGGCGCTCAAAGCTACGTTGTTGAGGTTGATGACGATCCATTATTTGGTAGTGTTGATTTTACTACTGTTGTTAGCGGATTATCTGCAACATCAGGAACTCTAGCTACTGAGTCTTGTTATTATTGGCGGGTCAAACCAGCGAACTTGTGTGGAACGGGGTCTGCTTCAACAGCATTTAGGTTTTATACTCCAGGAGTTCAAACATTAGCTCCGATTGCAAGTACCGATGTTCCTATAACAATTCCAACAACCGCTACACCTGTCGACCATTTGTCGACTCTCAATGTTGCTGGTGTTGGTGTAATTAACGACATTAATTTATTAAACCTGGATATTACACACTCTTATGTTGGCGATTTGGAGGTTGTTTTGACGTCTCCGCAAGGAACCTCTGTTATTCTAATGAGTCAGGCAGATAATAACCTATGTGGAGGCAACAACAATATTGATATCAGCTTAGATGATGAAGGTTCTGGAGCTGCCTGGCCTTGTAGCCCAACTGGTAACGGGGGAACTTATCAACCAACAAATCCATTGAGTGCTTTTGATGGCGAAAGTGCCGATGGTGTTTGGACACTTAATGTCAAAGATCCTTATAACCAGGATGGGGGGTCTATTAATGGTTGGCGTTTAGAATTTGAAAGTTTTGTTGATACCGGAAACCATTGTCCTCCCGGGTTTACTGTTGGTGGAACGGTGTCTGGTCTATTGGGAAGCGGCTTGGTTCTTCAAAACAATGGAGGGGATGATTTAGCGATTGCAGCAGATGGGTCATTCACTTTCTCAACTTACCTTGATGATTTAGACCCTTATTCAGTAACTGTATTAACTCAACCAGGTTCCCCAAATCAAACGTGTTCTGTGACAAACGGGTCAGGCAGTATCTCCGGTAATAATATAACTAACGTTACTGTTACTTGTGTGACAGACCCTGGTATTTCTTTTTCTGGCACTAATTTAAGCCAGGATGTTTGCGTCAATCCCGGACCAACTGCAATCACTCCGGTAACACTAACAACGGCCGCTCTCGGTGGTTATAGTAACAATGTCAACCTGGCATTCAATCCGGCGTTACCCGTAGGTATTAGTGGTGGTTTTAGTCTTAACAATTTTGTACCGGCAGCAGCTCCCGGAACAGACTCTATTCTAAATCTTAGTGTTGACAATACAGCTTCTGCAGGTTTAAACACGATTACCGTTGAAGCATCCGGCACAGGCGCAGTTACAAAATCTGTTGATGTCAACTTGAATGTGATTTTTCCAATATCTGCTCCGACTCTTTCTTCTCCAACGGACGGCAGTACAGGTATTGCAATCAACACTTCTTTTTCTTGGACAGCTGTATCAGGAGCCAGCAGTTATGACATTGATATTGCAACTGATCCCGCATTCTCAAATATCGTTTCTTCGGCTAATGTTGGTACAAACAGCTACACGCCTGGTGCTTCATTATCAGACAGTACTGTTTATTACTGGAGGGTAAGAGCAAATGACTCTTGTGGTTCAACAGATTATGCTATGGCTGCGTTTGAAACAGTTGGAGGAGCAGGGGTTGCTACTGATACATTTTGTTCTGCTGCCAACTTGAACCTAACTATTCCTGATAACGACCCTAACGGTGTTGATAATATTTTAAATATTGCTACAACAGGAACTATAACTGATATCAATATTAGCGTAGATATTTCGCATACTTGGGTTGGCGACCTTATTGTTGGTGTTACCAGTCCAGCAACCACCTCTGTTGATGTTATTGACAGGCCTGGTTACCCGAGTTCTGGTAGTGGGTGTAGTAGAGACAATATTGACACAGTTCTTGATGATGAATCTGCTACACCGGTTGAGAGTGTTTGTCCTAATACCAACCCAACTATTGGAGCCGGTCCATTTTCACCAAACAACCCATTATCTGCTTTTGATTCCGAAGCCCTTAACGGAAACTGGACAATGAATGTTTCGGATAACGACAATATCATTCAAGGAACATTGAATCAATGGTGTGTTATTGCTACCTATGATACTGGAGCAACTTTACTTCCTGCAGACTATGGTGATTTAGCCAGCTCTTACGGTATTGCAAAACACGAAGGTGGTGGAACAGCTCGTTTAGGTTCAAACTGGACAGCCGATACCGGATTCGCTCAAGATGATGATGATAATGATGACGATGGTATTACCGCCAGTGGAAACTGGGAAATAGGTAGCGCAACAGCAAAGATGAACATCGTTTCAAGTACTGATGGATATGTAGCGTGTTGGTTTGACTGGAATAACGATGGAGTATTTGACAATGGAACTGAAAAATCTATAGCTCAAGACATTAATGCGGATCCTCAAATTAATGAAATCACTGTTTCTATTCCCGGTACATCGACATTTGGTCAAAATGGAGATGATTTCTTAGAAACTCGTTGCCGTTTTTATAGTGCTGAACCGGTGCTTGCTACAGAAAGCCCAACAGGTACAGCCTCTTCCGGAGAAGTCGAAGACTATCGTTTTGGTGCTGATCAACTTACGCCAATTACTTTGTCCTACAGCAAAGCATTGTCTTCAGCTTCGGGAACATCAATCGATTTTTCGACAACAACTGAGACCGGAGTTGTTGGTTTTAATTTATATGGTTTGGTAAACAACAGTTGGAAAAAATTGAATAACTCGGTTGTTGGTGCGAAAGGTTTAAACTCGCTCAAACCACATCATTATAGCATTTCATCAACCATGAAAGGTGTTGAACAATACCAAATTGAAGAGCTAAAAACTGATGGAACGAAGGCGAAATACGGACCTTTTCAGGTCAACCATGCTTATGGCAAGCTTCCTCAAGTCACACCGATTAATTGGGCTCAGATTTCTAACAATTCCGAAACTTTGCAACAAAGCAGACAAACTTTGCTAGCTCAGTCTTTTGATTTTATTAAATTAAAGGTTCGCTCTGAAGGACTACAAAGAATTACTTATGAAGACCTGCTTTCTGCCGGTGTTGACTGGAATGGTGTGGCTGCTAGTGATATTTCTGTTTCTTTCGAAAATAAAGCGGTTGCACGTAAAGTTTCTGATAGCACTTTTGCTCCCGATTCATACATTGACTTTATCGGAAAGCCTGCTGATTCATTATACACCGATGAAAACGTGTATATTTTGAAACTGGACTCTTCTCTTGCCAAAGCTCCTGTGAATAACACCTCGCTAGTTACTGTTGATCCGGATGCGTATTACATGTCTGAGGCTTCTGTAACTGAAGATTTGAAGTACTCTTTCGCATCCCCTGCTAACAGCCCTTGGTATAACACTTCAATGCTTGTTTATCAAACAACCGGCAATTGGAGTTTTCCATTGGCTTTACCTAGCCTTCTGAATAATGGTGTTGATGCTGAACTCGAATACTCAGCATGGGGCGGAACTGCTTGGGATAGTTTTAATCCGGATCATCATCTACAAGTATCAATTAATAATAATGTTGTTTCAAACATTTACACTGATGGTGTGAAAGTATTCGGTGATACAATCAGCTTAACTCACTCGCAAATTCAAGGTTCAAACTCTTTGAACTTTATCATGCCTGCTGATACCGGAGCTGATTATGATCTTGTGTTGCTCGATTATTTCAGATTGAAATATCCTTCAGAAATCGTAGCGGTCAATGATGGTTTGGCTTTTGTTCCAATCGTTACCAATGGAGTTTCTGCTGATATCATTTTCCAAAATGGTTTTGAGGTTGGGCAATCACTGGGATTTGTTGCCAAAGGCTTCTCGGCTGATGATTTGTATGCTTATTCGACGAATGGCTCTGAGATGTATGAGTTCCCTAATGCTGTGATTGCTTTCGACAATGGCGGTTACAACCTTTCACTTCCTTATGTTGAAAACAGTAAATACTATGTAGGTAGCAACTCGAATGTTTCAGCTCCTGAAATTGAACTTAGTACAGCCTCTTCTATTGATCTGTCACAACAATACGACTACTTAGTTATTTCGCACCCGGACTTTATCAGCGGACTTGCTCCTTTAGTTAGTTCCCATCAAAATAATGGTTTGAATGTTCTGGTCGTTAATGTTGAAGATGTTTATGCTCTTTATTCAAACTTCCGTAAAGATGCTCGTGGCATTCAATCATTTATTAAAGATGCTTATAACAACTCCAATATTAGTGCTGTCATGCTTGTGGGTTCAGATAGCTATGATTATAAAGACAACCTTGGGCTTGGTTCGATTAGCTTTATTCCGACCATGTATTATCAAACGGACAGTCTGATTTCTTATGCTCCTGTTGACTCACTGTTTGCTGATGTTGATTCTGACTTAATTCCGGATTTGGCAATTGGCAGGCTTCCTGTGAGAACTGTTTCTGAGTTGCAAAACATGATTAATAAAATGTTTAGCTATAACTCCAGAGCATATACCAATACAGCTATTTTCGCTAGTGACAGAGACTCCTCCTTTGAGCAACACTCTAATGCAATGCTCTCTTCTCTTCCTGGTAGTTGGTCATCTACCTCTGCTTATATCGGAGATATTGAATTAACTGATGCTCAACAAGCATTGTTTAATAATATCAACTCCGGTGTTTCCATTACAAACTACTTTGGTCACTCCGGCCCAAGCACTTGGTCTTTTGAGCATTTGTTTGATAACGACGATGTTTTGGCATTAAATAATACCGGCAAGCCGACTTTGGTGAATCAGTTTGGTTGTTGGAATAACTACTTTGTTCTTCCGACCTTTAATACCATGTCTCATTCATTCATGAGTTTGGAGAATAAAGGAGCGGTTGCTGTGCTTGGTTCCAGCACATTAGCAGAGAGTGGTCATGAGGCAATATTTGGAAACTTATTGCTGCCTTATATGACCACATCGGGAATCACCGTTGGTGAGTCCATCTTATATTCCAAACAAGCTATGGCGGCGAACCATCCGGATTATTACGATATTTTATTGGGCTGGACTTTGTTGGGAGACCCAATGATGAAAGTCAGTAATTAACTAAAAGGATTGTTGCTAATCAAAAAGCCGGCAATGTTTTATCTGTCGGCTTTTTTGTGAGCAAGAATAAGCCGAAAAACATTATCATCCCATTAATCAACAAAAGCTCAAAACCAAAGCTATAACCAAAAAATAATTCTTTTGAATATTTATTCAAAAAAAAGGTAATGACAGGGGCAAATATTGCTAGTATCGGAACATAATTGTTGTTTATTTGTTTCTTGCTTAAGATACCAAAAGCGAATAACCCCAACAACGGCCCATAAGTATAACCGGCTAATGTGAACAGCCCCGTAATCGCTGAGCTTTCCAGAAAATATCTAAAAACCAGTATTATCAAAAATAGTAATGTTGAAAAACCGAAGTGGATTAACATTCTGGTTGTTTTTGAAGTATTTTCATTGTTTAAAATATCTAAACAATAAGAGGTTGTCAAAGAGGTTAAGGCTGAGTCTGCGCTCGAATATGCTGCTGCTAACAATCCCACTAAAAAAATAATCCCGAAATATGCCGGCATCGAATTAAACGCCAGAAAAGGAAAAACTTTGTCTGTTTGTTCCGGGAGTGCTACACCGCTTTGATTCGCATAAAGATATAACAAGGCTCCCAAAAACAAGAATAAAATATTGACTAAAACCAATATAACGTAAAACAGCTTTATGTTTTTCTGAGACTCTTTAAGAGTCTTACAACTGATGTTTTTTTGCATCATGTCCTGATCCAGCCCCGTCATTACAATTGCAATCAAAGCGCCTGCTAAAACTTGTTTAATAAAGTTGTTTTTATCTTGCCATCCATTCTCAAAGAAAAAAGTTTTCGACAAATCACTGTTTTTGACAACAGAAAACATATCGACCAAACTTTGATTCATTACTGATGTAATGGTAAAAATTGCAACAACAACAGCCAAAATCATAAAGAAAGTTTGCAAAGTGTCCGTCCAGACAATGGTTTTAATTCCTGCTTTTGCTGTGTAAAGCCAGATTAACACCAAGCTGATTAATACCGTTTGCCAAAATGAAATGCCAAAATGGACTAAAATAAAATCCTGTAAAACCATAGCCATCAGATAAAGACGAAAGGATGCTCCAATCAATCTCGAAAGAATAAAGAATGCCGAGCCGGTTATTTGTGTTTTACGATCAAATCTTTGCTGAAGATAACCATAAATAGAAATTAGGTTTTTCCGATAATACAAAGGCAAAAGCACATAAGCAATGACGGCATAACCAATCCCATAACCAATTACCATTTGCAAATATGAAAACTGAGTGGTTTTAACAATCCCCGGAATCGAAATAAACGTTACACCTGATAAAGTCGCGCCAATCATTCCAAATGCAACAATCGGCCATGGAGATTGCCTTGAACCATTAAAAAAATCTAGGTTCGTTGAGTTTTTTGATGTTATTTTCGCAATTAAAAATAATAGCGCTGAATAAGCAGCTACAACCAACAACAATATCGATGGTGAAATTTGAATATTCATTCTAAGCTATTCCAGAAAAGATTCTATTTCAGAAAAAACCTGTCGGGACTTATCTATATGGAGATGATGACCACCTTCAATAAAAACCAACTTTTTAGCTGATAATTTTTCTATACGTTGTTGAGCCGTTGGATAACTCAACGCATAAGTAAATGGTTTGGCAAGAATTAGCAGAGTCTCCGGTTTTGGTGAACTGAGAACATCTTGTACGATTTCTTCTGAAAAACGAAACAGGCTTCGAAGTCTCAGACGTTTATCTGTTCTCCAATGATAACCTTCGGAGGTTTTTTTAAGCCCTCTTTCGACCATCGGTTTAAGGTATTTTGCCTCCATCGGTGTTACCTTCAATCTTGCTTGTAGTGCTGAGTCAATGTTTTTATGAAAGCTGGTATGCTCTTCATTATGGGCTTGCCATTGCAATAATGCCTCTCTTAAGTTGCTTGCAGCCTCTCCTTTTCCATAAGATGGTACCGGTCCAACATTTTCAATCATAATGTTTTTATCAATTTTTTCCGGAAATGCGGCGCTATACATTACTGACATTGCTGCTCCCATTGAATGCCCCAGCAATATTGGTTTTTTCCAATTCAGTTGAGTTAAAACATCCTGAATATCCAACACATAATCTATAAAGTGGGCGTAGTGTCCCTGCGCTCTGTAATCTGAATGGCCATGTCCGGCAAAATCCACAGCGACAACCTCATACCCCTTTTCAGCAAGCAATGGCGCTAAGTGATAGAACGAAGCGGCATTATCAAGCCAACCATGTAATGCCAATATTTTTTTTGTATTTCCCTCGCCCCAGCATAATGCGGCTTTGTTTCCGTATCGGCATTTTATTGTTAACTCTCTCATCTCAACAACCACAATATTAAAGCTCCGAGTAAGATTCTGTACCACATAAAGTAACACATTTTTATTTTCTCAATTAGTTTCAAAAATAGCTTAATCGAAATCAGCGAGGTGATAAAACTGAGAACTAAAACGATTAAAAACCCTGTTGGGTTATATTCTTCCGGGTTTTGATAGACTTTTAGTACCCCATAAGCTGTTGTCATCAACAGTGCCGGAATCGCCAACAGAAAAGAAAACTTTGCTGCTTGTGTTTTGCTATAACCTTGTAACATCGCTGTCGTCATTGTCACTCCTGACCTTGACGCTCCCGGAATCAGGGCTAAAACCTGTCCAACACCTATTAAAAAAGCGTTTTTTGTAGTTATTTCATTTTTTGATTTTGCCAGTTTTTCACTTAAAAACAAAACTACGCCAAAAATAATACTGGAAATAGCAATGATTGCTGGCGACCTTAAATTGTTTTCTATAAATCCTGCAGTGAGCACTCCAATCAATGCCAAAGGAATGGTTGCTATAACAAGCTGAATGAATAGTTTGTTTTTTTGTCCGGTTAAAAGCTCTAAAATTTCTTTTTTAAAATACCACATGACTGCCAGCAGAGAACCTCCATGAGCGGCAATATCCATCATTAGACCCTGATCTTTCCAATCCATAATTGCAGGAACCAAAATCAGGTGTGCTGAAGAAGAGACCGGCAAATATTCAGTTATGCCCTGAACGAGTGCTAATACCAACCATTGTATAAGTTCTTCTGTCTGCATTTTTAACTATTTTCCAGAATATATTGTTCAATCCAGCTTGTCATTTTCCAGCTGTTGATAAACCCGCAATGACCACCGTGTTTTGAGGTGACTAATTTTACATTTTCCTGTTTGTCTAAAATGTTGAAATCTTCAAACGGAATCACCGGGTCATCCCAGGATGTTATGACATCACAAGGAATTGAAATTTTTTCTAGTGTTTCTTTTGTAATGCTGTATCCCTGAAAATACTCATCTGTTGTTTCGTATTCTGAGTGCTCCACTATAAGTTTTTGTGTCAGTTCATTCAGTGAGTTGATATTGTAGAAGCTCTCTTCTTCAAACAAATCAGGGAACAATTCTCTTTTCTTAATTAATGATCGTTTCCATTTTTTCATAAAATAACGTGAATAGATTTTACTGGCTTCTATCGCTATCATGCTCTTTTTGGGGTCGATTGGTGGTGAAATTGCAAAAACTTTATTGAGTTTTATTTGTTTGTCGTAAACATTTGCTGCCACTCGTAAGGAAAAGTTTCCACCTAGTGAAAAACCACACAAATAATAGTTTTTATAATTATATTTTTCTGTAATTACTTTAACTGCATCCAAAACCTCTTCTAGTCTGCAAGAATGAAATATTTGCTTGTTCAGATGATGGCTTTCTCCATGGTCTCTTAGATTTAACCTATAAACAGAGGCATTTTTTTTTGTCAATAAGGTGTTTGCCAAAAGCTGTATGTAAGTTGAGTTTGATGAACCTT
>JAGRJP010000007.1 GCA_020442665.1 Lysobacterales bacterium | reverse complement strand
ATCACCAAATCCAGACCAATTCGATTAATTCTGCTTTGTACAACTTCAGGCCGTCCGATTAATATTGGTCTTGCTAAATTATCATCCAGAACTGTTCTTACGGCCCGCAATACTCTTTCATCTTCTCCTTCAGCATATACGACTGTTTTCGGATTTTGCCTGGCTTTGTCAAAAACCGGCTTCATCATCAATCCGCTCTTGAATACAAAATAGCTGAGCTTATCCTTGTAGTCTTGCATGTTTTCAATTGGACGAGTCGCCACTCCGGAATCCATAGCGGCTTGTGCAACAGCAGGAGCCACATACAGTAAAATTCTCGGATCAAACGGTTGTGGAATTAAATAATCACGCCCAAAACTTTTAGCTTCACCACCGAAAGCCTGAGCTCCAACATCAGAGGTTTCCTTCTGAGCCAGTTCAGCCAAGGCATAAACACAGGCTTTCTTCATTTCGTCATTGATAATGGGAGCACCCACATCGAGAGTTCCTCTAAAGATGTAAGGGAAACACAAAACATTATTTACTTGATTCGGAAAATCTGAACGACCGGTTGCGATGATTGCATCAGGACGTGCTTCCAATGCAACATCCGGCATTATTTCGGGAACAGGGTTTGCCAAAGCCAATATAATAGGGTCTTTAGCCATCGGCATAATCATTTCAGCCGTCAAAACTCCGGCAACGGAAACCCCTAAGAATATATCTGCCCCAACCAAAGCATCGGGCAAGGTGATATTCTTAACGCCGTGAGCATACTTTTCTTTTTTTGAACCCTTCTCAATATCACTTCGCTCCTGATAAAGCACTCCCTTGGAGTCAGATACGATGATATTTTCGACTTTCATTCCTAAATCCACCAACAAATCCAGACATGCCATACCGGCAGCTCCGGCTCCGGAAGTCACCAATTTAACTTTGGAGATATCTTTGTTGATAATTTTTAAAGCATTGATAACAGCGGTCGCAGTAATAATTGCCGTGCCATGCTGATCATCATGGAAGACCGGGATTTTTAGTCGGTTCTTTAATTTTTCTTCAATATAAAAACACTCCGGAGATTTAATATCTTCCAGATTAATTCCACCAAATGTTGGTTCTAGGGATGCAATAATATCAATGAGCTTGTCCGGGTCTTTTTCATCAATTTCGATGTCGAAAACATCAACTCCGGCAAATTTCTTGAATAGCACACCTTTTCCTTCCATCACCGGCTTGGCTGCTAAAGGGCCGATATCGCCCAAACCAAGAACAGCAGTCCCGTTGGTGATAACAGCAACAAGATTTCCGCGTGCTGTGTAGAGCGATGCTGTTGATGGATCTTTTTCAATTTCTTCACAAGGAGCAGCAACTCCCGGCGAATAGGCTAATGCCAAATCTTTTGCAGTTGTCAGAGCCTTGGTGGCTACCACTTTGACTTTTCCGGGAGGAAATTCTTTGTGATATTCCAAAGCCGCTTTTCTTATATCTTCACGTAAACTCATCTTGTCCCCTTTGAGTTTCGGGCTTCTGCCCATGTTTTTGGACTGAGTATTTTAATGTATTTGCCAATATTTCTCTATGAGAATTGGAATAATTGCAAAAACTTAATTGTGAATTGTTTATCTTTTTTCAATTTAAACTTCAAGGTAATTTTATTACCAATCGTTTTAAACCAATAATTCCATAATCAATTGGATTTATTGATTTCCCGCCAGAATTCATTTAGTGTTATTCATTATCTCATCCATCTTTAGAATTATATCTTGGGACTCTTATGACAAAAACATTACGACTTTCTTTGGTACTGCTCTTTATAACTGTCAATTCTGCCTATTCATCAATTTCACAATACACCAAAGAAATGGATAAATCCTCTGGCTTTTTCAATTATTTTTGGGACAAGAAGACTGGTAGACTTTTACTTGAAGTTGATAAATTTAATCAGGATGTTTTGTATATCAACTCACTGCAATCGGGCTTGGGTTCTAACGATATCGGTCTGGATCGAGGGCAAATTGGAGATCGTCGTGTCGTTCAGTTCCAAAGATTCGGCAATAAAATTTTGATGGTGGAACGAAATCTTTATTACCGTGCGATTAGCGAAAATGAAATGGAGGTTAAAGCAGTTGAAGATGGTTTTGCTCAGTCGGTTATCCTAGGCAGTGAAATTCTAGCCGAAAACAAAGGTTCTGTTTTGATTGATTTAACAAACTTTCTGTTGCGTGATTCTCACGGGGTTTCCACACGATTGGCCCAAATGGAGCAAGGTAATTATCAAGCAGATAGTTCTCGTTCGGTTATTTATATTCAAAATTGTAAGAATTTTCCGGAAAATACCGAGCTCGAAGCCCTGATTACCTTTCAAGGAAGCAATCCGGGAAATTATGTGCGTTCCGTCACTCCGACTGCCGAAACCATTAGTCTTCGTACGCATCATTCATTTTTAAAACTACCTGATGAACCTTATAAGCAGAGAAATTATCATATCCGCTCCGGTGCAATCGCCCTTGAATTTAAAAATTATGCAGCTCCTCTGGGAGAAGACTTAACCACCAAACTGGTCATTCGCCACAAACTGGAAAAGAAAAACCCCGAACTCACGATTAGTGACCCGATCGAACCCATTGTTTATTATCTCGATCCCGGAACACCCGAGCCAGTGCGTTCTGCCCTGCTTGAAGGAGCTTCATGGTGGAAAGACGGATTTGAAGCTGCCGGATTCAGCAATGCTTTTGAAGTAAAATTATTACCCGAAGATGCTGACCCTCTGGACATCCGTTACAACACTATTCAGTGGGTGCACAGAGCCACTCGCGGATGGTCTTATGGAGATTCAATTGTCGATCCACGAAGTGGCGAAATTCTCAAAGGTCATGTATCACTCGGCTCTCTGCGAGTTCGGCAAGATATGCTTATTGCTCAAGGCTTGCTCTCTCCATTCAAAAACGGTATCAATTCCGATGAAAGAATCGAACAAATGGCATTGGCGCGGTTAAGACAGTTATCAGCTCATGAGGTTGGTCATACCATTGGTCTGACACATAATTTTGCAGCTAGCACCAACAATCGGGCATCGGTTATGGATTATCCCCATCCGTTAATTCAAGTTGATAATGACGGCAATCTGGATTTGACAAACGTCTATACGGTTGGCGTTGGTGACTGGGATAAAACAGCATTGAGTTACATTTATGGCGAATTCCAAAATGGCGAAAACCAACAGTTAGCAAACATTCTGAAAAATGCTCAAAATAAAGGTTTAAAATTCATCTCCGATGTCGATGCCCGAGCCTCCGGTGGAAGCCATCCGGACGCCCATCTTTGGGACAATGGTGGTGACCCGATTGAAGAATTAACAAAAGTACTCAAAGTCCGCAAAATCGCTTTGAACAATTTCGGTTTAAACACCTTGAAAGATTCTGATGAGCTGTTCAAACTCGAACAATTGCTCACACCAATTTATCTTTTTCACCGTTATCAAACTGAAGCCGTTACCAAACTCATTGGCGGAGTCAACTACACCTATGCGATAAAAGGAGATCAAAACCCTGAAAGCCAATTGGTTGATGCGCAAACCCAAAGAAAAGCCACAGCTATTTTGATGAAAACTCTCCATGCTAATGAAATGTCCGTTCCTGAGAATTTACTCAACCTGCTTTTACCACCGCCTGATAACAGCTCACGCAATCGGGAACACTTTAAATCCCGCACCGGATTACACTTTGATGCTTTAGGAGCTGCTGAAACCTCAGCAAAGCAAACTTTGGGGCTATTATTAAATCCACACCGAGCCAACCGTTTAATCGAACATCATGCCAGAAACAACTCAATACCGAGTTTGGATGAATTGATTCAAACAATTATTGAAAACACATGGCATCAAAACTGGAACAATAATTATTTCAATGAAGTGCAGAACAGTATCAACTCCGTTGTTTTAACACAACTCATGCGACTGGCTGCGAGTGATGTTTCATCCAAACAAACCACAGCAATTGTTCATGAACAACTGAAAAAACTGGAACAATCACTGAAAAAAGACAAATCCGCTTTTGCCAAACAGGCTCGTTTGGATATTAGCAATTATTTTGAAAAAGGTTTTAATGAAATCACTCAGCCAACGAAAGAAATTCCACCGGGGTCACCAATTGGGATGCAGTAGCGAGTTATATTTTTAGAAAATATAAAAAAACTTTTCTGTCATACTGAGTGGAGTAAATAAAAAATACCGTCATTTCGAGCGTAGTCGAGAAATCTAGCATATTAAAAATTTCGCTCCGATGTTTCAGCATCATTTATTATTGGCACTTTTTGCGTGCTCAAAAAGTACCGCAAAAAGAGCACCCCAAACTCTCAGCCTACGGCTTCCCTTAATATTTCCGAAAATTTGGCGAGGTATTTGAACTCGCTTTGCTCAAACATAAATACCTCGTATTTCCAAATTTTTAAAAATCATTTCGGTGAGAGTTAAGGGGGATTAAATAACAATTTCGCTTAGTATTGGTTAAAATTCATCATGATTTTAGGTGAAGAACGTGCCACAAACTCCAATGTATTATTAAATCCAATCTCCTATCTCGTGTTCAATATTAAGATTATGAAGGGCGGTCTGGAAAGCATGCAAAGCTGTTTCCTCACCTTCGAAGACCCAGATGTAGAAACCATAGTCGTGCATCTCGTCTATTTCCACTTCGCCATGGTTTCTGCAAAACACAATCTCCTGATTTCCGGTCGTAAAAAGGAAGTATTGCCCGCCACCAATATTCAAACCATAACGTTTTTGTATATTGAGATTAGGCAAATCGACTGTAGTCTTGAGCTTGGCAACCAGCTCCTCAAATGGGGTCAGACTCTTGATGTATATTTCCATGGATTTAATAATTATTTCGGCTCACTGTGCACAGATAACAATATTTTATTATCCTGTTTTTAGGTCCCAATTTTATAAAATTGAACTGATAATATAAAAATTTGTTCTTTTTGGCAAATTTACTTAAATGTTCTATATCTGTTTTACCAGATTCCCTCCTACGAGGGAATGACAAGTATTGTTTATCTTAGCAATAAACCCCTTACATTTCGCTGAGGCACGGAG
>JAGRJP010000006.1 GCA_020442665.1 Lysobacterales bacterium | reverse complement strand
TTCTCGCATGGCTTTTTTGTTCTTTCAAAAATGAAGATACTATCATCTTCACTTTTAATGCAAAACATCTCCAAATGATAACAATTATCAACTAACAATTTGACTAATCAGCACCACTTCATTAGTATTGCCAGCCATGAAAACTACCGAACTCCTATCCCCAGCCGGGACATATAAAAACATGCAATATGCATTTGCCTATGGCGCAGATGCGGTTTATGCGGGCCAACCGCGATATTCTTTGCGTGTGCGTGAAAATGATTTCAAAAATGTCGAAAGACTTGCTGAAGGTATCGAAGAAGCACACCGCCTGAATAAATTGTTCTTTCTGGCTTCCAATCTGGCTCCACATAATAATAAAGTCCGAACTTATTTGAATGATTTGGAACCAATCATTGCCATGAATCCGGATGCTTTGATTATGTCTGATCCGGGTTTGATTATGATGGTTCGGGAAAAGTGGCCGGAGATGCCGATTCACTTATCTGTACAAGCCAATGCAGTGAATTTTGCAACGGTTAAATTCTGGAAAACTATGGGTTTAACCCGAATTATTTTATCCCGAGAATTATCTCTGGATGAGGTTCGGGAGATTCGTCAAGAATGTCCTGATATCGAACTGGAAGTTTTTGTTCATGGAGCTTTGTGTATTGCTTATTCCGGTCGTTGTTTGTTGTCCGGTTATATGACACATCGTGATTCGAACCAAGGAGCTTGCACCAACTCCTGTCGCTGGAAGTACAATGCGATGGAAGCAGAAGAATCCGACACCGGAGATGTGATTCCGATTCATCAATCCTCTGGAACAAACCATCATAAACCGCATCAAAATGACGATGACAATCCGATGTTTTTACTGGAAGAAGAAGGTCGTCCTGGTGAATTGATGCCGGCTTATGAAGACGAGCACGGAACTTATATCATGAATTCCAAGGACTTGCGTGCGGTTCAGCATGTCAAGACATTAATCGACATGGGAATTGATTCGCTAAAGATTGAAGGTCGCACCAAATCTCACTTCTATGCCGCCAGAACCACTCAGGTTTATCGCCAAGCCATTGACGATGCACTTGCGGGTCGTGAATTCGACATGGGTTTGATGGACACATTAGAAGGCATGGCAAATCGTGGATTTACCGAAGGCTTCTACCGTCGCCATCCTACCAAAGAATTCCAAAACTACGAATCCGGCTTTTCAGGCAGTGACAAACAACAATTTGTCGGCGAAGTCATGTCTTATGACAAAGATGCCGGTTTATTAAAAATTGATGTCAAAAACAAATTTCTGGTTGGCGACAATTTGCAACTGATGACTCCGACAGGTAACGTCAATTTCAATTTGACAGACATGATTGGCAAAAAAGGCGAAAAGTTGGATTACGCTCCAGGTTCAGGATATGTGGTTGATTTACCGGTTCAAATTCCTGAAGAGGATTTAGCTCAAATTGATTTTGGGTTGTTGGTGAGGTATTTGCCAGGTTCTTAACTGTTACTTTTCTTTACTCGTGTAAAGCAAAGTAACCAAATAAAAACACGCCCCGACATTTATTCGTATCGTCCTGATACTCACCAACTTCGATGATGGTTTGCATGAAAATTCTTTCCTGAAGAATTTTTCCGCGAAGGCGGGAATATAGTCCTTTCTTTAATGTTACTTTGTTGCCACCCAACAAAGTAACCAAAAAAGGGTGCCCCGAACTCTCAACCTGCGGTTTCCCTCAATATTTCCGAAAATTTGGCGAGGTATTTGAACTCGCTTCGCTCAAACATAAATACCTTGTAAATCCAAATTCTCAAAAATTCGGTGAGAGTAAAGGGGAATTAAAGGAACAGCGTAATACTGAGCGAAGTGGACGAAGTCGTAAGTACTTCCCTAACGATTCCGTGAATTATAATCATAATAATTGGGTGGCTGGATTTAGCCAACAGATCTTGGAGATTAGTTTAGAATGCAATGAAGCCCAAAAGGATTAATTTTGATTGAATTGCTGGGTTTTACAAAATCAGCCCAACCTCATGCTTGTTATGTTTTTATTCATAATCTGATGGATGAATACAAGCTTCAATACACTTAGTATGATATGGACTGGTGTTTTCTTCACTTAGACTCCAATGCCAATCGACAATATCAGTATCTGTTTTAACAATCATATTAAACCCTGTTTCAAATTCGATAAGTAATTCTGAGTTTTTTATTATAGAAACATTTGTAACTTCATATCCTTTGTTTCTAGCAACTAAAACTGATTTTGCTAACTCTACAGAGTCTGGATTTAACAGTTTAAGGCCAGTGGTTTTTAGAGCATCATTTATCTTATCTTCATCTTCAAAAGCAATTTCCTGGGCAATAAGCCATACTTTGCTAGAAAAGCCAAAAGACCAGACACCACAGTCTTCATAAGTATGATAAAACTCATTTATTAGTAATTTCTTTAACTTTTTTTCAGCTATTTCTTTTTTCATTTAAATATAATTATTGAAACATAATGATGAACTAACCCACTTGTATTTTATGGTCGGGATTGGCCATGAAAAGGTTTATTTGTGTAAATTCTGGTGCCATTCTATAAGTTTCGTTCATTTTCTTTATCATGCCAAATTCTCAATATATAAATCACTTCTTCAGTTATCAAATATCGGATAGTATAGTCTTTTATAAACAAATCCCGAATGAGTGAAGGATCAGGAGAACTCATTACAGACAGTCCAATTTCCGGAAATCTTTTTAACCTCTCTACTCCTTCCTGTATGTCTATTGCGATTCGACGGGCAGCATACGGGTTTTTCTTTTCAACAAAATCCACCACTCTTTGTAGATCTGTAACCGCCTCAGGCGAATACCTTATCTTCATTACTTTGGTGTTGAAAGACGTTTGTCAGTGCCCCAACTATTCAGCCATGCATTGACATCTTCTTCATCAATGGAATTTCCTGACTTGATAGACTCCAAAGCTTGCAGCGTATCCTGCCATCTGGACTCCTCCAGACTTTGTCGGGCAATAAACTCCTTAATTGCCTGATTTATCAGATAACTTTTACTTCTATCCAGCTTTTTTGAGAGGGATTCCAATGGCTTTTCCATTTCTTCTGGAATTCGGATGCTGGTAATATTCATAAGAAATCACATTACTGTAGTTGAGTGTATTACATATTAGTACGCATAGAGCAAAAATGCCAGAAGAATTGATTAGTTTTGTCTCAAAATATCCATGATTCTCGCCTTTGAAGTTGTCATCAAAATTCTTTCCAAATAAAGTTCTGGTTACTTTGCTTTACACGATTAAAGTAAAGTAGTATGTATGATAATTGACTTATCAACAATTATCGCTTCTTAACTCTTCCAAAAATGTCTTTAGTAAATTGGCATTCATCACATTGCCAAAATGGGCAGATGCGGATTCCAGGGTTTCAATTTGTTTTTGCAAGGTTTTGATATCATTTTGCCAGTAAGCAATATAACCAAGGACATAGTCGTTCCAATTAAAGCCGTCGTTTTCTTCTGTTCTAATTGTTGATTGGGCATATTGGATGGCTTCATCAAAATTTCCAAGTTCGCCTAAGAGTTGTGCGATGTGCCAGCGAAGGGAGTCTTCTTGGGAATTATTTGCTTTGATATATTCTTTTACAAGCTGAACGGCTTCATTTTTGCATTGTTTCGACAGAACTCTGAAACCTTGTCCTTCGGTTTGATCGAATTGCTGATAGGAAAGTTTCATATCAGTTTCCAGATGTTGCTGATAAAGTTGCTGACAATCAACTGTTGTCGCATTGAGTTGTGTTGTAAGAAATAACCAAAGCATTAATTGTCCCCAAGATTTGTTATTGATTCTTTGGACTTATTCTATCACTTAAAGTTCAGCTGAATTATTCACAAAAGCAGAGAAATTCCAAGTAATAATGGTACGCTGAGTGTAGTAATCACATTCATTGTCAAAAATTGCGGATATTGTCCAATATTTTCACCATAGCGAAATGCACCATTGATAGCACTAATTGCCAATGGTAAAGGCAAAAGAGCAATCAAACTCAGTTTTGGAATCACTCCCAAAGTTACAAGAACAATAATCAGACCAAATGTCAGAATTGAAAACACGGTGTAGATGATGCTGGCAGTTTTCACACCATAGGCAATCGGAATATGGTTTCTGCCAACTTTTTGATCGGCTTTGATATCGGGATATTGATTGAGAAGCAGTAGATTGTTGACCAAAAAGAATGGAACTAGCGCCAGATACCATGATAATTGGGCAAACTCACCATTTAAAACATAAACCGTTCCGACCACGAATAAAATTCCAAAGCCTAAACCCGGAGCAATCAGACAAATCATCGGACTTTTATTAATCCATGAGGTGTATGTCACAATCAATATGACTCCTATGAATCCAATCGGCAAAACTTCAAATCCCAGTTGATAAACAAAATACAAGCCAATCAAAACAGTCACGCATAAAGTAAACATTCCCACTATTAAGACATGGCTCAATGATTGCGGATTGGCAACCAAGGCTCCACTACCACCACTGAATGGCGTGCGTTGTGTCATTGCATCCAAACCACTTTTGAAATCGAAATATTCATTCAGAGTATTCACACTAATATGTGAAGATAGAGCGGCTAATGCAATCAAAATCACTGTTGATACATTCACCTGAATCCCTTGAAAAATTGCTATCGAAACTCCCAGAAAAATACAAACCGGTGTTAATATCAGAAAAGGCAATCTCATAGCTGCCAGAATTGTATTCATTGTTCCCCCTTTAAGTTCTTAATCTTAAACCAATTTCTGTCGAATAACCCACAGACCGGTGTGTCACCCGACCTTCTTCATCAATTACAAAGTAAGTTGGAAATCCTCTTATTTGATAATCTTGCATTTGTTGATCCGTTCCATAAAGCACAGGAATATTCAATTGCAATTCATTAGCAAAGTCCTGAATTTCAGCCGGATATTCATAACTCAAACCGACAGCCAGTATTTCTAGTTCATCATCTGTTCTTGCTTCTCTCAAGTCATTCAAATTACCGGCGCTCAGATGGCATACATTACACCAAGGAGCAAAAAAATAAACCACTACTTTCTTGCCTTTGAGATTCGATAATTGATAATTATTACCGCTTAGGGATTTCAGATCAAAGTTTGGAGCCGGTTGTTCATCTGCTGCCAGAGTCCCACGATTTTGATACCATGAAAAGGCCCAAAGGATGGCTACAATGATTGAAACTTCAAATAAAATTGAAGCCCATTTGTTATCCTTGATGAATTTAATTATTTTTTTAATATTCTTCATGATTTATAATTATCCTTCCGATTTTGCCATTCTATCACCCAAAAGACGGATGAATCAGTTAAAATCTTACATTTTTTTCAAACTAAGACTTTCTCAAAACAAGGATTAAATATTTCAGCGATATGAGTCAGACACAACACACTCCGATGATGCAACAATACCTCAAAATCAAAGCTGATTTTGCAGATATGCTATTGTTTTATCGCATGGGTGATTTTTATGAACTCTTTATGGATGATGCGATTGAAGCATCCAAGTTGCTCGATATCACCTTGACTTATCGTGGGAAAAGCAATGACAAGCCGATTCCAATGTGTGGTGTGCCTTATCATTCGGTCGAACCTTATCTGGCAAAATTAGTAAAAAAAGGACAGTCTATTGCAATTTGTGAACAAATCGGCGATCCAAAGACATCCAAAGGACCGGTTGAACGCAAAGTTGTTCGTATTATTACTCCCGGAACAGTCACCGAAGAAGCACTTATGGATGCCCGCAATGAAAGTTTGCTCATAGCAATTTTTAGTCATAAAAATGGTTATGGCTTAGCATCGTCTGAGTTCAGTTCCGGTAGAGTGAGTGTTCTGGAAGTTGCTAACAAAGAAACTTTACTGGCTCAAGTTGAACGACTGGCTCCAAGTGAAATTTTGCTTGAAGAAGATTGCAGCTTAATTAGTGAATTGAGCCAATTTCCGCTTTCGCAAAGACCGTCGTGGGATTTTGATAAAGACACCGCAATGCTGGTGGTTTGCAAACATTATCAGACGCAAGATTTGAAAGGGTTTGGTTTGGAAAAATCATCACCAACAGTCAATGCGCTGGGTTGTTTGTTCAATTACATAGAACACACACAAAAAGCGGTGATGAAGCACATCCAACCGATTCAAACGGAGTTATTGGATGAATTTCTGCATTTGGATGCCGGAACACGAAGAAATCTGGAAATTGAAATCAATAATCACGGCGAAACCAAACACACACTTTGTGAACTGCTGGATTGTACAACAACAGCTATGGGATCACGGAAACTGCGTCGCTGGATTAAACAGCCTTTGCAAAATCGTGAAAGACTGAATCAACGTCTGAATCTCATCACAACAATTATACAGAATCATCTGACATTAGAAATTCAGGACATTCTCAAAGGCATTGGTGACATCGAACGTATCAGCACCCGAATTTCCATGCTCACTGCACGACCTCGGGATTTAATAACTTTATCGCATTCCCTGAAACATGTTGAGCCGATTAAACAACTACTCAGTCAAATTAACGATGATGAAATCAATAATCTCAATAACAACCTGCAAACACACAGTCATATTATCGAATTGATTGATAAAGCCATCACAGAGAATCCACCGATGGTGATTCGGGATGGTGGAGTGATAGCCAACGGTTATCATTCTGATCTGGACGAATTGCGCCGAATCAGCACCGATGCCAGCCAATATATGCTGGATTTTGAACAAGGTGAAAAAGATTCCAGCGGAATTTCAGCCCTGAAAGTCGGCTACAATCGTGTACACGGTTATTATATTGAAATTTCCAAGCTGCATTCGAACAAAGCACCAGAACATTATATCCGTCGTCAAACTTTGAAAGCGGTTGAGCGTTACACCACACCTGAATTAAAGAAATTTGAGGATAAAGTTCTCAGCTCTAAAGAAAAATCTTTAGCATTTGAAAAAGAACTTTATCAGGAGTTATTGGAGTCATTTGCTGACGACATTGCAGACTTGCAAAAGACCGCTCAAAATATTGCAAAACTCGATGTCATTACCAATCTAGCAGAAAGGGCTAGCACTTTGGATTTTTGTCGTCCGCAATTAACTGATGATAACTGTATCGAAATTCACAAAGGGCGCCATCCGGTTGTTGAGCAAATTCAAAACACACCGTTTGAGCCGAATGATTTGAAACTCGATAAAGATACGCAAATGCTGATTATTACCGGTCCGAATATGGGTGGTAAATCGACTTATATGCGGCAAAATGCATTGATTGTTCTGATGGCTGGAATTGGTAGTTATGTTCCGGCAGAATCGGCAAAAATTGGCAAGATTGACCGAATTTTTACCCGGATCGGTGCCGGTGATGACCTGACCAAAGGCCGCTCCACCTTTATGGTTGAAATGACCGAAACTGCCAATATTTTACATAATGCCACAGAAAATTCGTTAGTTCTCATGGATGAAATCGGTCGTGGCACATCCACTTATGACGGTCTTGCTTTGGCTCAGGCATGTGCATTGCATTTGGCACAAATCAACCAGTCATTCACATTATTTGCCACTCATTATTTTGAACTGACTAAGCTGGATGAACAAATTAATAATATTGCTAACGTGCATCTGGATGCGATTGAACACGAAGATACCATTGTTTTTCTTCATTCGGTAAAAAATGGTGCAGCTTCACGCTCTTATGGATTACAAGTTGCGGCTTTGGCAGGAATCCCCTCAAAAGTTTTGCAAAATGCCAAGTTCACACTCAAACAATTAGAAAAAAATAATCATTCGAATGAACCCGTTCCGGTTCAAACTTCATTTTTCGATGCTATTCCGGAAGAATCTGCCGTAGAAAAAGAACTCAAACAAATTAATCCGGATGATTTGACACCGAGACAGGCTTTGGACTTACTCTACAAATTAAAAAAGCTTTAGTTGAATTTTCGCTTAGTTTTCTGCGCTCTGATTATAAAACAGAGCTTCTAAACCGGGTTTAGTTGTATGTCCATCCGCATGATAGAGATAGCAGCTTAATCTGGCATAATTATCTAAATCAGTATCAATCAAACAAGTTTCTTCGTATTTACTCTCACCTTCGGCAAACCTGATACGCAAAACCTTGGCTTCACCGGCAAGTACAGACTCTACAGCAGCTGTTGCTTCTGTCCTTTGACCATCTATCGAGCGAATCGCAACAAGACCGGATTTCTTCTCTAAAATCTGAACTTTACCTTGATAGGTTTTATCAGATTCCGGAGCTTTTCCAACCAATAAATAATTTCCCTGAATAAAACCATGTAGAAATTCATCCGCTGAAACATTGAATATTGGAATTAAAATAATTATCAAACTAATTAATCTTTTCATAACTTTAGTATTTTTTATTATTTGATAAGAAATATGATAACTTATCAGAATCGACAAATACACACACTTCATAAATCCAAGCACTAATTCTAATCTAAGAATTTTGAATTAGTTCAAATCCATGACTTATGGACTAGTGTCTCAAACACTATATTTCGGTAAAATCAGGAGTTTTTAAATACTGAGGAAACATAATGTTAAACAGGATAAAATTGACGTTGTTGTTAGTGCTGGTTTCAGTCTCTCAATTGACGTTAGCTAAACTTCCTAAAGGAGTTGAAAAAATCACTTCGGTTGAAGGAATCACAGAATACAGACTGGATAACGGTTTGCAAGTTTTGCTATTCCCAGACCCGACACAAGAAACTATTACTGTAAATATCACTTATAAAGTTGGTTCCAAACATGAAAACTATGGCGAAACCGGAATGGCTCACTTACTTGAGCACTTGGTTTTTAAAGGCACACCCAACCACAAAGATATTCCCAAAGAATTAACTGATCATGGTGCGGAGCCGAATGGAACAACATGGACTGACCGCACCAATTATTTTGAAACATTCACTGCAACTGAAGAGAATCTAAACTGGGCTTTAGACTTGGAGTCTGACAGAATGGTGAATTCTTTTATTGCCAGAAAAGACTTGGATAGTGAAATGACCGTTGTCAGAAACGAGATGGAGAATGGCGAAAACAACCCAATCCGTGTTTTGATTCAACGCATGATGTCTGTTGCATTTGACTGGCACAACTATGGCAAAAGCACTATCGGTGCACGTTCCGATGTTGAAAATGTAGATATCAGCAATTTACAAGCATTTTACAGAAAGTACTATCAACCGGATAATGCCGTTTTAGTAGTCGCCGGTAAAATCAATGAAGAAGAAACTATCAAGTTAGTCAAAAAATATTTTGGTAAACTCAAACGCCCTGATAGAAAACTGGCAAAACTTTATACACAAGATCCAATTCAGGATGGTGAAAGACAAGTGACTATTCGTCGTCCGGGCGATGTTCAGGTTTTGGCATCAATGTATCACATTCCGGCCGGAAGCCATGAAGACTTCCCTGCAATGGAAATCCTGACAAATATTCTTTCTGATGATAAATCCGGCAGATTACACAAAAATTTGGTTAAAAAACAATTGGCAGCGAATGCATTTGGTTTTCCTTTCCAATGGGCTGAACCGGGAATTGTGACGTTCATGGCGCAAGTTGCGAAAGACAATGACATAGTTCCGGCTGAAACTGCAATGATTGAAACTTTGGAAAACATCAAAGAAAATCCAATCACTGAAGAAGAGTTAACCAATGCAAAAGCAAAAATTATTAAAGAAATTGAATTGAGTTTCCAATCTTCTGAAAGAATTGCTAAAAACCTGAGTGAATGGGTTGGTATGGGTGACTGGAGATTATTCTTCCTGAATCGCGACCGCATGGAAAATGTGAGCTTGGAAGATGTTCAACGCGTTGCAGAAGAGTATCTGGTCAATGACAACCGTACTTTAGGTTTATTCTTACCGGAACAAGAGCCTGATCGCGCTGATTCTCTAGTTTATCTCAGCGAAGATGATATTGCGAAAATGCTGGAAGGATACAAAGGCCGCGAAGCCATTGCTCAAGGTGAAGACTTTGATCCAACACACGATAACATTGACAGTCGCACAACATTGAAAAATCTGAATAACGGCGCAAAAGTTATTTATCTTCCTAAGAAAACTCGTGGAGAATCTGTTGTTGTCAATATCAATCTCGACTTTGGTAACTTAGAAAATTTATTCAACAAAGGCATGATCGGCAGCTTTGCTTCGTCCATGCTGAATCGTGGAACTGAGAAATACTCACGCGAGCAATTACAGGCAGAGTTTGACAAATTAAAAGCGGATGTATCCGTTTATGGAAGCTCAACCGGAACTTCTATTTCTGTTAAAACTGTTCGTGAAAATCTTCCACAAGTTCTCGATTTGGTTGATGAAATGCTGAAGACTCCGGTATTTGATCAAAAAGAACTGGATGTATTGAAACAAGAACGCATTGTCGCTTTGGAACAGCAAAAACAGCAACCTCAAGCACAGGTTTTCAAACAATTAAGCAAATATCTCAATCCGTTTGAACCAGGTCATCCACGCTACTCCATGAGCATTGATGAGGAAATTGATGCGATTAATGCGGTAACAACCGACAGCTTGAAACAATTCCACGCACAAATCATGGGTGCTCAGGATGCAGACGTCGGAGTCGTCGGCGACTTTGATATTGATACCATTCAGGAAAAACTGAACTCAACACTTGGCAAATGGAACAGTCAAACTCCTTACAGCCGAATTCCAAACAAAGTGGCGGAAGTGGATAGTGTCAATGAATTTATCAACACGCCTGACAAAGCCGGAGCGGCATTCGCAGCGATGGTGAAAATCAAGATGGATGACAATCATCCCGATTATCCGGCTCTGGAAATGGCGAATCAAATGTTCGGTGGCGGATTTATTTCCAGCCGTCTGGCGAATCGTCTGAGACAGCAAGATGGTTTGAGTTATGGTGCCGGTTCATTCTTCAATGCCAGTTCCTATGATGAAGTCGCAACATTTGGTGCCTATGCCATCTGTGCTCCTGAAAATCTGGAAAAAGTGGAAATCGGCTTTAAAGAAGAACTGGACAAAGTGATTGAAGGTGGTTTCACCCAGCAAGAACTGGATGATGCGAAAAAAGGCATGTTGCAAAACACTCGCATTGACCGCGCCAAAGATGGTCGTTTGGTTCGTACGCTTGCAGGAAACTTAGATTTAGGCAGAAACATGCAATGGGATAAAAACTTCGAGAAAGCCATCGAAGATTTAACCCTATTACAAGTGAATATGGCTGTGAAGAAATATTTCAAACCAGAAAATATTTCAATCATGAAAGCCGGAGATTCAGCTAAAATTAATAAAACTGACGAAGAATAAATAACTTCCGAAGTTTGATAAAACCAAAAGCCTGTGGAGAGTTAAACGCTACCACAGGCTTTTACATTTAAAAAAAATAGATTTCCAAATAAAAATCTTCTCATGATGTTAAGTGCTAACTCTTCTTGAGAAGAATAATGTGAATAGCAAAATAAAAGAGACTAATAATAACAACCCTAA
>JAGRJP010000005.1 GCA_020442665.1 Lysobacterales bacterium | reverse complement strand
GCGTCAAACGCATGATTTGTATTGCGGATTCCCAATTTCAGGATGAATTGCGTCAAACAGCGGTGCAATTTAATAAATTGTCAGCTGACTGGGAAGTTCCACAGAATTTTCGTAACAACACTGCACAAGTTTTGGATAAACAATTCTCTCAGTTTAAATCCTCCGGTTTTTTCCCAATATTTCCATTCGGATGTGATTTTACTGATGAAGAATTGGTTATTGTCAAAGCCTTGAAATATTTAAAATCACAAGCAGGCTCGACATTTTCAAAAATCAAACTTTTAATTAAATCATTAATGCACAATTCAAAACAAGATAACTCCAAATATCTGCAAAGAATGAATTTGCAAACACCACAAAATAGTGAAGAAAAAATCTCTCGCAAATTGCTTATCTTTGCACTCAAGCAAACTCAAACACGATGAAAATAGTTGTTCTCACGGGAGCGGGAATTTCAGCGGAAAGCGGTTTATCAACTTTTCGTGATAATAATGGCTTATGGGAGAATCATCGGATTGAAGATGTTGCCACTCCCGAAGCCTTCGCCCGAAACCCCGATCTTGTGCATAAATTTTACAATTTACGACGAGCCAATTTGAAAAATGTCAAACCGAATCCGGCACACTTTGCACTGGCTGAAGCTGAAAAAAAGTTCAATAACTTCCTGTTGGTCACTCAAAATGTAGACAACTTACATGAACGAGCAGGGAGTCGTAATCTCATTCATATGCATGGAGAGTTACTTGGTAAAAAATGTACATTTTGCAATAAAATCAGTCGGATAGATGGAAAACTTTGCAAAGAATTGGTATGTGAATTTTGTGGAAAAGCCGGAGGGCTCAGACCGGATATCGTCTGGTTTGGTGAAATGCCTTATGAAATGGAGCGAATCTATAAGGAACTTTTACAATGTAATTTATTTGTGTCCATCGGCACTTCCGGTTCAGTCTATCCCGCTGCCGGATTCGTCGAAATCGCGAAGCAAGCCGGAGCTCGTACCGTCGAACTCAACCTTGAACCGGGAGAGCAAAAAAGCCATTTTCAGGAATCAATTTATGGAAAAGCCAGCGATATTGTTCATGATTTTTTTGGGAATTTATAAGAGTATTTCATACTGAGTGGAAGCTAAGTATCTCCATAATACAGCGTGATTAATTTTAATACTCAAACTATCATCCCCTCTAGAGAGGGGTGCAGGGGTGTGTTTTCATGTTACTTTATTGCCACCCAATAAAGTAACCAAACAAGGGTGCCCCGAACTCTCAACCTGCGGTTTCCCTCAAGATTTCTGAAAATTTGGCGAGGTATTTGAACTCGCTTCGCTCAGACATAAATACCTCGTGACTCCAAATTTTCTCAAATATTTCGGTGAGAGTTAAGGGGTTATATTGCTTCGTTAGACAATATTAGTCATTCTTGCATAGGTGATTTCTGAATCATAGGGATTTGATTTAATTACCTCATAAATGCAATTTTGTCTCGATTAATCACGACAATGGAGCATATATGCTTTTTAAACACGATATTTGAAAATAAAAGAGCAAAAATATAAATATAACTGTCACTTTTTGGCAAAAAACACGGGAAAACATATTAAAAAAGTGTAATTTTAGCCATTAAAAGTGGCTATAATGAGCGTTTAATAAATTGTTAAACAGCTTAATTATGCCTGCAATTGAGTTTAAAAACATTGACCCTAATAATTTCGAAAAACTGCGTGGTATTTTTTCTTTTATTGCTGAGGGAAAGAGAGCTGGGCACATAGATGAAACAAAACTAGCGAGTATGCTCGGACAGCGCATAACTGAGCATTTTACTACTACAAATGCTGAAGCAGATGATTGGTTGGCTAAATGGAAAATTGACTCAAACATAAAAATGCCATGGGATTTCGGTTCCTGGGTTGATGCATTTTTGAATGCTGAAATAGTATTGGAATCAATTGAGATCAAACCCGATGGCACTGGAAAACTTATGTTTGAACAACTTGCATGGCCAAGTGGTGGTATTGAAGCAACAGAAGAAATCGTTAAAGTATTTGGTGGCGAGGTAGTGTCGAATGACGCCATTTAACAAGGCGCTCATGTGGGACGTTTCGCCGCGTTGCTGCTCGCGCCCCTCAGCTTTATCTCTTTCCCACGCTCTGCGTGGGAATATTATACGCTCCAACGCAAAGCATTGGAGCGAGACCTGAATGACTGAATATTGAGGAGATGCTGAAATAATTTCAGCATGACGATGTTCTTTTTATTACTCCTTTAACTCTCACCGAAATATTTTAGAAAATTTGGAAATACGTTTGCTTATGTTTGAATGTCGCTTGCGATATAAGTTTCAAGCAAACGCCAAATTTAAGGAAATATTGAGTGAAACCGAAGGTTGAGAGTTTGGGGCACCTTTTTTGGTTACTTTGTTGGGTGGCAACAAAGTAACATTAAGAATTATTTCCCACTCCTCGAATAAACCAAAGCTCCAATCCCGAGTAAAAAATAAATGGTTAAGATATATTGAAATTGCTCTCTGTTTTCGGTGAATTCAAAGTAAATAATCAGCAATCCGGCGATAACTAGTCCTAGCATTGCAGTAATTGTCAAAATTAAAGATGAACCGGTTTCGTGGCGTTTTTTGAAGTTTGTATAAGCCATGATGGCGGAGACGATGATAAAAGTGATGCTGCCGAATTCAAGGATGATTTGCAATCCGCCGGTTGCCAGTAACAGGAATGCCAAAGCACTCATGGTGATAATGGCTTTGTAGGGAATGTATGTCTTTATTTTTTGTCCCAGCGGTTTGGGGAAATATCCGTCGTTGGCAATCACAGCCATAAGACGGGAGGCTCCGAACAGAGTTCCGCTGATAGCACTCGATGTCGCCAGTAAAGCTCCGAATATGACGATAAATTGTCCGAATTTACCTAAATAAGTCGCTGCACCCGCCGCTAGTGCGTATTCTTTATCGCTGATGATGATTTCTTTGGGGATGGTCGCAAGCGTCGAAATCGCTAGGGCTACATAAAGAATTGTCGCTATGGCTATTGCCGAATAAATGGCTCTGGGAATGTTTTTTTGCGGATTTTCCATTTCGTTATAAGCGTGAATTACCAGTTGAAACCCCTCATAAGCGACGAAGGTGATTGAAGAAACGATAAGAATTTGTATTAATGTCGTTTGACTCTCAAAAATAGGTACGAGGTTGTGAAAATCTCCTTTTCCTGCAAGCAAGCCGGAGATAAATAACAAAATCACAATTTTGGTATAAACGAGTAAGTCTTCCAGCTTTCCCATGCCTTTGACGCTGACGAGATTGATAATTGCGAAAAAAGATATGATGGCAGCGGCAATTATTTTTTGCCCGATTTCTGTATTGAAGAATTCAATTTGACTGCAAAAATAGGATGAGAATGTGAAAGCATAAAGTGCCAATGTGCTGATATATCCAAAGACAATCAGCCAGCCGATGATAGAAGCCGCCAGAGTATTTTTGGGGAAAGATTTCTTGAAAAATGAATAGGTTGCACCCTCATCTTTATAAAGCAAAGCCAGTTTGACATAGGAATAGGCTGCTAATAATGCCAGAATTCCTCCAATCAAAATGGCGAGCGGTGTGGCATTGCCGATATTTTCAGTGGCAATTCCGAGAATTGAAAAGATGCCGCCACCGACCATTCCTCCCAGAGCGATGGCAATCAATTCGCCTAATCCTAAATCTTTTTTTCTGACTCTGGTGAGCTTGGTCATGGTAAAGTTCGTTTTGAAAAAATTATGGCAGTTTGCTTAAAGTGGATTTTGCCAGATTGATCCAGTATTTTTCTTTTTTCTGGTAAAACTTGGGTGCCAATCTACTGCGTTGTATAGAATCTTGCAGAACTTGCCTGGCTTTTTCTATTTGATTCTTTTCGATCAGTAAAAGTGCATAACGCACACGACCTTCTTCTCCGGGATAGTTGTCTGAAACAACGGCGTATTCTTCGAGGGCTTTTTCGTCGTTTTTTAACATTTCGTGGTTTCGTGCATAGAGCAAATGCCCGTCCGGAGAGGTGAAATTAGGATTCAATTCAATCAAATCATCCAATGTTTCCAGAGAGTTTTGGAATTGCTCTTTACCAAAAAAAGCAAAAGCCAGTTTAAGCATTATATTCGGGTCACCTTCACCTACACCTTTGAGGCAGGATTGATAAAGTTCTATGGCATCATCAAACATTTTCGCTTCAGAACATTCGTCAGCTAATTTGAGTTTGTTTTCCAGCGTGTTTGCTATTTGAAGTTGTTCTTTTCTTTTACGGAGTTCACGTTGTGGATCAATGGCTTTAATCAAACTATTGGTTGCATTGTGAACGGTTCTGGATTGTTGCAATTCAGGGAGAATTTGTGTAAAAACGTAAATTGCAGAGCCGATGACAGGAATAAACATGATAATATAAATCCAGTACATTTCTCTTTGAGTTTTAACCACATGAATGGCGAGAGCGATTTGTATGATGAGTGCTAAACCAATTGCCGGCATGATATTCTCCTATTAATATTAACCTGTAGAATAATCGTTATTCCTGTTCCACCCAACCGGACTCACCATCGGTCCAGTGTTCATTTTTCCAGATGGGAACTCTGGATTTGACTTCGTCAAGTATGTATCGGCAAGCCTTGAAAGCGGCATCACGGTGTGCGGCGGAAACTCCAACCCAAACTGCCATATCGCCGATAGCTAATGTTCCGATGCGGTGAGTGCAAAGAGCTTTTTTGATAGCAAATTTCTCAAAAGCTTCCTCGATAATTTGATTGCCTTCTTTTTCAGCTAATTTTGGGTAGGCTTCATAAGCTAATTTTAATACCGATTTGCCTTGATTGTGATTTCTCACCCAGCCTTCAAAACAGACAAAACCACCGCATTCATCATCCAGAGTTAGTTTTTTTAAATCGTTGTCGTTGATTGGATTCTCGCTGAGACGAAACACTTCAACCTCCTGAAGCCGGTGGCAAAAAGGCGACTTCATCACCATCTTCAATCGTTGTTGACCAATCGCAGAATTCATCATTTCTGGCAACTTTAATACTGGATTTGAAAGGTTCTGATGAAGCGGATTTTAGCAATTCGCTATAAAGTTCTTCAATGTTACTGCTTTCGGTTTTTAAATTCAGATGATTGTTTTCCCAGATTTCTTTGAGCTTTCCAAAAAACAAAACTTTTATATTTTTCATAAGGTTATATCGGATTTTCCACCGGTTTTCTTAATCAGCTTGGTTTCACTAATGACCATATCATGTGACAATGCCTTACACATATCATAAATGGTTAATGCCGCAACGCTGGCACCGGTCAGTGCTTCCATCTCCACACCGGTTTTATGATGCAATGAAACCTCACAAGTGATTTCTGCATTTCCATCGCTGTTAGTGGTGATGTTGATTTTACATTTTTCAATGGCTAAAGGATGACAAAAAGGAATCAATTCATGAGTTTTCTTGGCAGCCATCACTCCGGCAATAATTGCAGTGTGATAAACCGGACCTTTCTTTGTTACCAACTCATCACCTTGGAAATATTTTTTGATTTCATCAGGGAAAATAACGGTGCAGGTTGCTATAGCTGTTCGCTTGGTAATACTTTTATCGCTAACATCAACCATTGTTGGGTTATTTTTACTGTCTATATGGCTTAGTTCTGTCATTTTATCCACCTATTACATACATTTCGATTTTATCTTTGCCAGTTTCAATTTGGTGTCTGAGTTCGCTGTAACGATCGTCTCTGGCTTGCCAGATTTCAGCAATCTTTTGAGAAAGTAAATTCGGAGGATTATTTCTCAGGTATTTTCTGAGGTCGTGTGATTGATGTGAAAACAAGCAAGTATAAAGTTTCCCGTCAGCGGATATCCGTGCCCGTGAGCAATCTTGACAAAATGGTTTAGAAATTGAAGTGATAAAGCCAATTTCTCCGTCAAATTCTTTATACTTATAACGACTTGCCACTTCGCCGATATAGTTGGGATTGATTGGTTCTATTTTCCATTGTGATTCAATAATTTGTATGATTTCTTTAAAACTGAGGACATCATTCAAATGCCAGTCATTTTTGTTTCCAACATCCATATACTCGATAAAGCGGACCACAACATTGGTGTTTTGATATTTTTTCAAAAGCGGAATGATTTGGTTTTCATTCACTCCGGCTTGAACCACGCAATTCAGTTTTACGCTTTTAAGAGAAGAATTTCGTGCCGCTTCAATAGCATTGAGAACAATATCCAATTGACCTTTTTCGCCGGACATTTGGTGATATAGTTGCGGATCTAAACTATCAATGCTGATATTGACACGGTCCAATCCTGCATTTATCAAACTCGGTAATTGTTTCTCCAGCAGTAAACCATTGGTGGTTAAGGCAATATCCTCAATGGATTTGATTTTTTTGATTTTGGTAATCAGCTGATCGAGATTTTTGCGTAATAAGGGCTCTCCGCCAGTGATGCGGATTTTATTGACGCCATAGTTCGCAAATACCGCGACAATCTTTTCGATTTCATCAAAACTCAAACGTTCATCAGGTTTTAAAAACTGGTAATTGTCATCAAACTTTTCCTTAGGCATGCAGTAAGTGCATCGGTAATTGCAAGTGTCCATTACCGAAATTCGTAAGTCGCGAATAGGGCGATTGAGTTTATCAACTATCATTGAGCGCAGCGTAATAAGATTGTTTGAGGGATTTCCATTTTTTATGGTTTTCAGCTTGATGGCTCTCTTCAGTCAGTTTATCTATTGACCGCTTTAAACGCTTGAGATTCGATTTTCGCCATGATTTTTTAGGATTTTTAATGCTGCAATTATCAAAATCAATGAGAAAGATTTTGTTGGTTTCGTTCTCAATCAATATATTATGAGCATTCAAATCAGCATGATAAACACCTTTTTGGTGAAACAATGCAATAGTTTTTCCTATCGAGTTCCAAATTTCGGTATTCGCATCGGAATTTAATAATTGAGAAAATACTTGTGTATTTGGAATATACTCAATCAAAATATTTGCTTGATAAAACAAACCTTTTTTACAGGATTGTGCTGCAACCGGTTGCGGAGCGGGCAGTTCCAGTTGCTGAAGTTTTTGCAATAAGCGAAACTCTTTGAAACTTCGGGTTTTATCCAGAGATGACCAAAAATACTTATCTTTATTGAATTTGGCAGGCACACCACCGCGATAATAATGCCTGAGCATCATTTTTGTATTTCCTGATTTTACCATCCAGGCCGAACCACGTCCGCTGCTTGCTCCTAACAATCGACCGTTATTGAGCCAGAATTTATCATTAAACCACTCAGCGGTGACTTCATCTTTCAACTCATCTTTGGCAATAATCCAGCAATTCCCGGATTTTTTTACAAGGCTTTCTGACATACAATTCAGATAAGAAATAAAGCAGACAAGGATAACATATTTTAGAAAAATTTGATAAATCTATGCTAATATACATGGCTTTTTTAACGCTCGGGTTGAGATAAATAATGGATCACTCAAAGGTCATAATTGCTGTTGTTGTCACTATTGTGGTGGTGAAATTAATTGCTGTTCATCTGTATTTACGCACAAAAATCAATCAATCCGATACCCAAAAAGACCAATCTTCAAAGGATGGTTAACTCGATTTGCATTCTGCGTTTGTCTGCTATCGGTGATGTGACACATGCTTTACCGGTGGTTGCCACTCTGCAAAATCGCTTTCCTGATGCCAAAATCACATGGGTTATTGGCAAAATAGAATATAAATTAATGAAAGGGCTGAAAGGCGTTGAGTTTGTTTTGTTCGATAAATCCAAAGGCTCAAAAGGCTATAAAGAAGTTAAAAAGCAACTGGATGATAAGACATTCGATGTCCTGTTGCAAATGCAATATTCCTTTCGTGCCAATCGCTTAGCGTGGAAAATTAAAGCTAAACAACGCATCGGATTTGATAAAAAACGTTCCAGAGAATTTCATAGTTACAAATTAACACACCGAATCGCTGCTGTGGAAAAACAGCACGTCCTTGATAGTTTTATGGAATTTACTAAAGTTCTAGGTGTGACAAAGAATGAATTTATCTATCAATGGAACATTGAAACAGAAGCTGATGATCAGAAATTTGTTAATCAGTACATCCAAAAAGATAGAAAAAATGTGATTATCAGTCCGTGCTCCAGTAAAAAGACCCGTAATTGGTCCGTAGAAAACTATGCAAAAATTGCGGATTATTTGGTCGAAAAATATCAGGCACATGTAATAATTTGCGGAAGCCCTTCTCCGTATGAGATTGAAATTGCAGGGAAAATTGAAGCTTTATGCATAAATCCAGTGACCAATATCGCCGGAAAAGACACTTTGAAACAATTGTATTTAATGATGATGTCGGCTGATTTAGTGATTTCTCCGGATTCCGGCCCTATGCATATTTCCAATGCTGCTGGAACACCTGTCATCGGCTTGCATATTGCAACCATTGCAAAAAGAAGCGGTGCTTACAATTATCCGAATCTGGCAATCGATGTATTTGAGCAAGCTGCTGGTTTGGTTGGGAAAAATCCCGAGAAAATCCGCTGGGGCGGACAGATTGATCACCCTGACGCCATGAATCTAATCACTCAGGAAATGGTGAGAGAAAAGGTTGATTTGGTTTTGGGGAAATAAATTTTAATAGTAACAGAAAGTTCGCATAACAGATGTAGAATTATGAATATGAGTAAAACAATAAATAATTTAGCTGATAAAATTGAGGAAATTATTTCGAAAAAATTTAAGTCTTCTTATATGAGTAATTCAAAGTGGGATAAACTTTTAAAAAAACTCACAGATATATTTGAAGAAGTACATGTTAACTTAAAACTGATTTATGATGAAAAAGTGGAACAAACCTATATTGACATACCAGATATCAAACCTTTTTTTATAGAGCCAATATTGTATAAGGAAGTAGAATGGATAGAGTTTCCATCAATGTATGAAGATTATATTTCTAGAGATAATTTAAAAGCTGGTAAAAGGATATATTCCCAAGATATTAAGAAAATATTAAAAGTCATTAATTTAATTGGGAAGTTTAAACTAGATAGTAAGGAAGATTGTATAAAAATATACGCCTATAAGTAAAAGAAAAAGTTGAGATGAATTTTACCTACGTATCGCTTATTATTTAAGATTAATTTGGGTTGTTAGAATAATTTCTTGTTTTTATTCTTAATTTAGCTTGGTAAATATATGCTATTTCTTTCACAACTTTGCGTTACACAACTACTTTTGCAATTTATTCTTAACAGCGACCAAAACAGCCAAAACAAAGAATGCTCCGGGTGGTAGTATGGCAACCAGAAAGCCTTGGTATTCTTTAAAGATTTGACAATTTATTGAGTGACCAAATTCTCCAAACAGCAGATGGGCTTGTGAAAATAGACTGCCTTGACCGATGATTTCACGAATGGCTCCGATGATGAATAAAACCAATGCAAATCCCAAGCCGGTAAAGAATCCGTCTTTAACTGATAGCCACAGACCATTTTTTGAAGCAAAACTCTCGGCACGGGCGATGATAATGCAGTTGGTTACAATCAATGGAATAAATATCCCAAGTATCAAATAAAGTTCATGAAAATAAGCATTCATAAACATTTCCAAAGCAGTCACCACGCTGGCAATGATTAACACAAATAAAGAAATTCGTATCTCTTTTTTGGTGATTGGTTTGATGATGGAAACCAATGAATTCGTGACTGTCAGGGTAAATATGGTTGCAATTCCTAATCCTAAGGCGTTAATTGCAGAGTTGGAAACAGCTAAAAGGGGGCATAAACCTAAAAGCTGAACGAGAGCAGCGTTGTTGTCAATTAGACGCTCTTTGATAAATCCGCTCATGATGTTTTCTCCGCTTTGATAATTAAAACATCCTTGATTTGAAATTTTGCTTGATGGGTTTGGTAATAATCCAATGCTTGTTTGATTGCTTTCACAATGGCTCTGGGAGTGATGGTTGCACCGGTGATTTGATCGAATTCACCACCATCTCTTTTAACCAACCAGTTTTTCTTAGTTGGATATTGAAATGATTTTTGCGGAAATTGTTTGAGCCAATCGCTTTTGCTGGCAATAACCAAATCCCCAAGTCCCGGAGTTTCATGTTGTTCAATGATTTTGACTGTTGTAATTTCACCGTTGGATTTGATTCCAACCATGATGTCAATATCACCGGAATAACCATCTCTGGCTGTTACAGGAATAGCAACAACGGAGAGTTGATTATTTTGCATTCCTAAGTAAGCAGTTTGAGGTTTTCTGTGACCTAAAACTTCCGGCTCGTAAATTTCAATAACTGATTCAACTAAATTGTTATCGTGTAGTTGATTAGGGATTAAATCTTCCAGACTTTTTAGTAATAATTCAGTCTTTTGTTGCTCAATTCTGTCACGAGTCAAATCTTCGCTGAGCATTAATAGTCCTGCTGTCAGCATGGTAACCAGACTGAGAATGAGCGGAATTTTGATAAAACTTGACATTATATCTGACCGTAGGCTTTTGGAATGGTTAATCGGTCAATTAATGGTGCCGATAAATTCATCAACAACACACCGAATGCGACACCGTCAGGGAAATTTCCGAATTCACGAATCAAAACAGTCATTACTGCCACACCGATAGCGAAAATAATTTGTCCTTTAGGACTGGAACATCCTGAAGTTGGGTCGGTTGCAATAAAAAATGCACCTAACAACAATCCACCTGTGAACAAATGTTGAAGAGGGCTGATATAACCGTCCGGATTGTAGAGATAAAAAGGCAGAGCAAACAAAACAGTCGCAATAATAACTGTTGTCGGTACACGCCAGCTGATGATATTTTTCAGTATCAAAAATACACCACCAAGAATGTACAATGACGATATCCATTCCCAAGCCAAGCCACCAAGTTTTCCAAACTCAGGTTGTGCTGAAATTTCAGTCATTGTCAGTTCCTGACGCAAACCGTTTTTAATACTGTCAAGCGGAGTTGCCTGAGTTAATGTATCAAACTCAACATTTGCAGGAAAACTTTGAGTAAAAACAGCGGATAACACTTCAGAAAAGCTCATATCATATAAAGCGATCGAATGAGGAGCTAACCACATTGACATAGATTGTGGGAATGAAATCAACACGACTGCAAAACCTACCATTGCCGGATTGAAAATGTTTTGTCCCAAGCCGCCGTATAAGTGTTTGGCGACAACGATTGCAAAAAGCATCGCAATCAAACTAATCCACCACGGCGCCAGAGGAGAAATACACAAAGCAAATAATACTCCGGTAACGACAGCTGATAAGTCGGAAATAAAAAGTCCAATGGGTTTTTTAAGTAGTTTCAGACTGATAATTTCAAACACAAGCGCAAAGAACACGCTTAAAGCAACTTGTAAAAGAACGCCGAATCCAAAGAAATAGACATAAGCAAATATGGCGGGAATCAATGCAAGAAGAACATTCAACATCACATTTCTTACACTGTTTTTCGTATGAATATGTGGTGCATGTGTTGTGATTTTAGCGTTATTCATCACCTTTTTCCTTTTGTTGTTTTGCCAGTTTTGCTCTTTCCACACTTGCTTGAATTTCCATTTTTATCTTTTCAGGATCTCGTGCAGTGGTGCTTCGGGTTCGTTTGCGTTTATTCATGCGTTCTTGTTTGAGTTGTTCCAGTCTGGCTTCACGATTTTCGTGTCTGAGCTTGGCAGCATCGGATTTGTTCTTTTTGTAATCCAGATATTTCAATTCAGCTTTAGCGTATTGATAATATTGCACTAAATTGATTTGACTCGGACAAACCCACGAGCAAGCTCCGCATTCGATACAATCAAAAAGATGATGTTCACGAGCCTTTTCCAGATTTCCGCCATTGATATACCAATGCAATTGTTGGGGTAATAACTCAGCCGGGCAAACACTCACACATTCTCCGCAACGAATACACGGCATCGTTGGGGATTGTGGTTTTGTTTTTTTTGACATCACCAAAATGCAGTTTGTGGTTTTTTCAATTCCTGCACTAAGTTCCGTAACTGAATAACCCATCATTGGTCCGCCGATGATGACTTCGTCACTTTCCTGAATCTTGCAATTCACCGACTGGAGAATATGGTTGATTGGTGTGCCGATAGGAATTATAAAATTCTGTGGTTTAGAAATCCTGTCACCGGCAACAGTCACAATTCTTTCAACTAGTGGCTTCGATTCATTGCAATAGTCTGCAAGTGCTTTGATTGTGCCGATATTTTGCACGATAATACTTAAATTAAGCGGTAAACCTCCGGATGGAACGTCTTTTCCCGTAAGGACTCTAATCAGTTGTTTTTCACCTCCGGTTGGATAAATGGTTGGAACTTTTACAACTGATACCGAAGCCAGTTTTCTTTGGGTAATAATTTCATTGAGCTTGTGTTCGATTTTCCCGGTTTGATCTTCAATGGCTATGATAGCTTGTTTGGCGTTTGAGGCTTTCATCATTAAATCAATTCCATCAAACAGTTGCTCGGGAAATGAAAGCATTAATTGAGCATCACAACTGATATATGGTTCACATTCAGCACCATTAACGATGAGTGTGTGGATTTGATTTTTTTCGTTGTATTTCAGATGTGTTGGAAATCCAGCTCCACCCATACCCAATAATCCGGCTTGACGAATTTGTGTAATAATTTCAGAGGGTGTTAATGAATTTTTCTTTTCGGTATTCTTAGATTGTAACCACTCATCTTTACCGTCTGTGGTAATTTCAATAGCAGGAATGGCTTTTGCTGTTGGATTTGCTGTAATTCTTTCAGAAATATAACTAACAGTTCCTGAGCTTGTAGCGTGCACATATACACCGCTTTTGTTCTGAGGTTCTGCGATAATTTGTCCTTTTTTGACAGCTTCACCAATATTTACAACCGGTAGGGCGTAATTTCCTTTGCCAACTTCCAGAGAAATATATAATTTTTCTGCAAGTGGTAATTCGGACAATCCATTTTCTAAAGAATAGGATTTATGGTGTTCCAATACAACGCCACCATGAAATTGATACAATGTTTGAGTTTGT
>JAGRJP010000004.1 GCA_020442665.1 Lysobacterales bacterium | reverse complement strand
TCATCTCTATACCAAATATCAAATGAAGAATGGACAACCTCTGTATTTTGGCGGAATTAAAATCAACAAGTCCTTTGTCAGTTATTATTTGATGCCAATTTATGTAAACCCTGAAATGCTCAAGGATATTGATGCGAACTTGAAAAAGCACCTTAAAGGAAAGTCCTGCTTCAATTTCAAACAACTAGATGACGATGTACTGACTCAACTACAAGAGTTGACTGATAAAGGTCTGCAAGACTATCATCGACAAGGATACTTAGTATAAAAACAGACTAAATTATGGCAAAATTTATACCACTTCCTCACAAAACTAACTATTTCGAAGAAGAAATGTTGAAACATTCTGAGGAGTTTAATCAGCTACTGCAAAAACGCCGAACGGTGAGAGATTACTCAAATAAACCGGTGACAAAAGAAGTCATAGTAAACTGTATCAAAGCTGCTGGTGCAGCACCCAGCGGAGCCAATATGCAACCCTGGCATTTTGTCGCTATCAGCAATGCCGAAATCAAATCCAAAATTCGCCAAGCGGCTGAAAAAGAAGAGCAGGAATTTTATGAGCACCGTGCCAGCGAAGAATGGTTAAATGCACTGGAACCTCTGGGAACGGACACCAATAAACCTTTTTTGGAAACAGCTCCTTGGTTGATTGCCGTGTTTCTGGAACGCTATGGTGTCGATGCGGAGGGCAATCGAATCAAACACTATTACACACCCGAATCTGTTGGTTTAGCCTGTGGAATGCTAATTACTGCTTTGCACAACTGTGGACTGGCAACTTTAACGCATACACCAAGTCCGATGGGTTTTCTCAAAGAAATTCTCAACCGCCCGGATAATGAAAGACCTTATCTGCTGATTGTCTGCGGTCATCCTGCTGAAGATGCCAAAGTACCGGATATTCATAGAAAACCTTTGGAGGATATTGCTACGTTTTTTGAGTGAAAAACTAACTTTTTGAAAAAATAACAAATTTTCTTTGTTACTTTGTTGCCACCCAACAAAGTAACCAAAAAAGGGTGCCCCGACATTTCGGCCTTCGGCTTCCCTCAATGCTCGGTTGATTTGGCGAGGTATTTGAACTCGCTTCGCTCAGACATAAATACCTCATGACTCCAAATCACTCTGCGCGTCTCAGCGAAATGTAAGGGGTATTAATGCTTCGTTTGATTAATTTTGTAACGCATCGCATCATCGGCAGAAAAAAGCAGAGCAACGAGGAACGACGAGCGGCGCTTTTTGCTGTCCGAGTGCATGCTATTGTTAGGTCTCGATTTATAGGAGCTTGGATTCGTATTTGGTGATTAGACTTTTACGATAATCATAGCTCCATTCTTCTGAGTTATAATCCCGTTTTACTGAATTCCGATTCGCGTAAGCATCTTCTATCCCTTGAAGCTCATTGCCAAGGTGTGGTCGAAGTGGTTCAAGCCCCTCGGCAATCTGACACTCTACCGCTAGCTGCATGGTAAGTTTCAGACCACCATCCGCCGTTAGCATAAGATTTTCAGTGCGATCATCGTTTGAAACCCAAGATTTCATGTAGCGATCGATATAGTACAAATCCCACGTCATGTTTCTAAGTGCTGCCCGTTTTTTTCGCTCTTGTTCCTTCACTTTGAATTTCATCATTCTTCTTGCGGGAGCTCGGCCGAATAAAGCAGCTGCATACACCAGCGCAGCAAGGGAGAAACGAAATTCGGTTATGCACCACTCAACAAAGGCAAGCGGTTTTTTTGGCCGTGATATCGAGGTGTTAATCGAAATATCGGTGATTGCAAGTATACATAGATATAACGAATCCCAATCAGTTAAGCGCCTGTACTGAAGCAATGCTTCTCGCAGCTTCTCTCGGTCTTCCGACGCGATTGGTTCGATACGCAGTTGTTGCTCATAGCCGAGGGCGTATGCAGCTAGTTCATCTGGTGAATGGTTATCAATGCCTCGAAATTGCTCAAGGTTTGATATGGCTTCTTCCGCATGATCGCTGGAGTAATTTATTTTCTCGTATATTGCGATTGTCGGGTCTAATTGAACATCTGAAATCTGAAAAAATGTGAGGTATGCTGCTGCGATTCTAGACAATTCATTTGCTTCCGGTCTTTTGACCATATTCAGTAAATACTGCAAAAAGTTCATATCAAATACCACTTGGTACTTGATACCTTTGATTTGTCGATTGTGCTGGTAGTTAACTGCGTTATAGATGTCTACGCTTTCGGAGGAAAAATTGTGCACCAACCAATCAGCCGACCGGACGACTTGTACAATTTCGGGATAGTACCCTGCAACAAACATAGATGATTGCACGAGATTTTCTAATATACCTAATGATTTATTATATGTGCATTAATGCACTAATATCAGTAAATAATTGTCAAACATGCATTATTTTAAGTTATTTCTTTGTATTTTACTTTGTTATAAACTATTTGATTAATCACATAATGCGCTGCTGTGATTCCAAATACACTAATCACCGTCATATCAGTTCCAAAGCCGTTATTGCAGTCGAGTTTGAGGCTGGTTCTAGGTTGGTCTTCGGGGAATTCACACCATGGCATTTTGACCGATTCGGGTGAGAAGACACTCATGATTTTGAATTTTTTTCCAGCATGTTTGGGGAAAGCGTAATCTTTACGAAGAGTGGCTCGAAGTTTACTCAGCAATTTATCTCCATGAGTTAACCCTAAGTCACAAACCTGTATTCCTGAAATCTGAGTTTTGCCACCGGCTCCGCCAACGGTGATGATATTGATGTTTTTCTCTTTGCATAAAGAAATCAACAAAGCCTTGTGTTTCAGGCTATCAATCGCATCAATAACGAAATCATAGTGTGTCTCAAGAAGTTTTTCGGCGGTGGATTGCATAAAGAAAGCGGGTTTTTGATGAACTTTACAATCAGGGTTGATGCTTTGGATACGATTAGCCATCGCTGAGATTTTTTCCTGTCCGATGGTTTCGGTGATGGCATGAATCTGACGGTTGATATTGGTGACGCAAACATCGTCAGCGTCAATTAAAGTAATTTCACCAACACCACTTCGTGCAAGTGCTTCCACAGCCCAGGAACCGACTCCGCCAACTCCGATGACACAGACATGTGCATTTTGTAAGCGTGTAAAACCGTCTTTTCCATGCAGGCGTTCGACACCACCAAACCTTTGTTTTTCTTGTTCATTCATGATGCAGATTTTAACCGAAAAAACGTCTCTGTCACTTCCGTTGTTTCATCTTCTACCCGTTGCAAGGTTTTTCCTTTCAATTCTGCATAATATTGAGCAATTTTTAATAAGTTGACAGGAAGATTGCGCAACTTAAAGTCCGGATAAAGATTCTGATCGGGTGCATCGGTTTCCAGCATGATGCTGTCTGAAGGGAAAAACTTCACCAGTTCATGAATTTTTGTCGCCTTTGGATTACACAGAACTCCGCCAAAACTGAATTTGATACCGTGTTCCAAAAGCTTTTTGGTTTGTTCAATACTACCGTTATAACTGTGAATCATGGCATTGAAATAATCTGCATTTTTTAAACTGTTATAAACGGCATCCACAGCATTTCGTGCATGAAGTATCAAGGGCAAATTATTTTTTTTCGCCAGTTCAATCTGTGCATCAAAATAAAATTGTTGCAAATTCTTGTCTAAATCCTTTATAAAATAATCCAGACCGCATTCACCGACAGCACAGCGATCATTAGTTTGCAACCAATCATTCAGTCTTTGTATGTCTGATTTTTGGTGCTGATTCAAAAAATACGGATGTAAACCATAAGCAGGAATAATAGCTTTGTTTACTTCTGAAAGGTTTTTTAATTTTTCAAAACCATTCACACCAACTGCCGGAACAATGAACTTCTGCACACCGGCATCCTGCGCTTGTTTGATGAGTGCCTCACGATCGTCATCAAAGCGGGAGTCATCCAGATGAATATGTGCATCAATCACAATTTGTTACAGCAATGGCGTATGAAAGACTTTTTGGTTGAGGCTGTGAACCGGAAGATAATGATCAATCAGCAAGATGGCGAAAAGAATCATCAGATACCAGATGGAATATTTGAAAACCTTCCACGGAAGCATTGGGTCTTTGGAGGTTCTCATTTGCAGGACCAATTGCAAAAATCTCCCACCCAGAACCACTGCGCCAATCAGATAAACCCAACCGGACATGCCGACAAGATAAGGAAAAATGGTCACAATTATCAATAAAATAGTGTAAAGAATGATGTGCAACAATGTGTGTTGAATTCCATGAGTTACCGGTAGCATGGGTATTTTGGCTTTGGCATAATCATCCACCCTGTGCACAGCCAGAGCCCAGAAATGCGGTGGTGTCCAGGTAAAGATAATAGCAAAAAGTAACAACGCATCACCGGTGAGATTTCCGGTGATTGCCGTCCAGCCCAACACCGGAGGTGCGGCTCCGGCGGCTCCTCCAATCACAATATTTTGTGGAGTGATTCTTTTTAGGAAAAATGTATAAATAAAAGCATATCCGATTAACGAGAAAAACGTCAGAACCGCTGTCAGCACGTTGATTTTCAGAACCAAGACCGTCATGGAAATCAAACATAAGAGTAAGGCAAAAATAATCACTTGCCAGTCTTTGAGTTCTCCTTGAGGAAGCGGTCGATGCTGTGTTCGTAGCATAATTGCATCAATTTTTTGATCTGCCCAATGGTTAATGGCGGCAGCCGAACTAGCCGCAAAACCAATGCCAATAAGTCCATAAATCATCGTCATTACAGGCGGTAAGCCTTTGTCAACCGATAAAAGCATTCCTACAAAAGCGGTAAACACAATCAACAAAACCACTTTAGGTTTTGTCAATTCCAGAAATTGACTGAATTTAGAACTACTCATCAGGACTTGCGGGTTTTATAAAGCAAAGCAACCAGAGATAACAGTAACAAAGCAGCCACACCGTTATGTGCTGTCGCTACCGCTAATGGTAAGCTAAAGGTCACGTTGACAATCCCTAGAGTGATTTGTAACAACAACAATCCTGCAACTGTAACACCTAATGGCATGAGCTCACGGTTTTTCATTAAACGCGTGGTTAACCATGCCAGATACAAAGTCACCACCACAAAACCCAAACGGTGAGCCATTTGAATCGCAACCCGACTTGGAGCATCAAGCACACCAAATTCATAGTTCACACCCAAACCACGCCACATCACAAAGGCTTCGGAAAAATTCATGTCCGGCCATAATTGGCCATTACAAAGCGGAAAACCAACACAAGATAATGCGGCATAATTGGAACTGGTCCAGCCACCGAGCATGATTTGTAAAATAACTAAGAACAAGGCCAAACCAACCATCCATTGTTTCACATGACCGGCATAACGGTAAGGCTGTATCTTTTGAGAAGACGATAATGCTAACCAGAACAGAAGTGATAAAGTCAGCATTCCGCCCATTAAATGACCCATAACGATAATCGGTTTCAATTGCAATGTGACTGTCCACATTCCTAATGCCGCTTGAAAAACTATAACAAAACCCAAAACCAAAGGCAGCGAATACGACATTTCCCGTCTTTTTGAAAACGCCCAAAGGAATAAAGCTAAAACAACAAGCCCCAATGTTCCGGCAAAATAGCGATGAACCATTTCTTTCCATGCTTTATGAGGTTCGACAGCTCTTTCAGGAAAAGCATCATTAGCTTTTGTAATTTCATGAGTTTCGGTTGGCCAGTCCAAATGTCCGTAACAACCCGGCCAGTCAGGACAACCTAATCCGGCATCAGAAAGGCGAACAAACGCTCCCAGTACCACGACAAATAATGCCAAAGCCACGCCAAACCATGCCAGTTTTGAATAATTTTTCATGTTATTGAAGATTTTCGATATAATCAAACTCAAAGGACGTACGATTTTACTGCATTCAACTTTATTTTTCTTTGCATTCAGGTATTTTATGTGTGAATTATTTGCATTATCCGCATCATCAGCAACAGAAGTCAGCTTCTCCCTGAATGAATTTTCCAAACACGGAGGATTAACCAATCATCACAGACATGGCTGGGGAATTGCCTATTACCAGCAAAATGCGGCCAATATCATCAAGGAAGCCGGACAGGCAAGTGACAGTCCCTATATGGAGTTTGTAAAGAATTATCGGATAAAAAGCAAAAATATCATGTCACATATTCGCTATGCCACGCAAGGTGATGTCAGTTTCAGAAACACTCAACCGTTCTCCCGTGAACTTGCCGGACAACAACATGTTTTTATTCATAACGGCAACATTAAAGGCATTGTAAATAATCCCAATTATCACAATCCACATTTCCAACCAATGGGCGATACCGATTCCGAAACGGCATTTTGTTATTTAATGTTTCAAATGTCAGAGTTATGGAAACGTAAGAATAACCCGGAATTATCAGAACGCTTTGAAGTATTTAATCAATTCGCTAATGAAATGAAAACTATGGGACTAGCAAATTTTATTTATAGCGACAGCGAATACATTTATTTATTCAGCCATATTCGGGAAGTCAAAGACGATAAAGGCAATGATGTGGTCTTACCAGGACTTTATGTTTTATTACGTCAATGTGACATTGGTATTTTTGATACCGAAATTAAGGGTCTGAAAATGCCAGAATCTCAATCCTTAAATGTAGCTTTGGCATCCAGTGTGCCATTGAATAACGAAAACTGGGTGGTTTTGGAATCCGGTCAATCCATGGTTTTTAAAAATGGTGAAATTGTTTTAGGAGCATAGATTATGAAAAAAAGATTACTAATTGTTTTATCCATAGTTTCAACAAATATTCTGGCTCAAAATGCAGCTAGCAAAGAAGTTCTGTTGGATAATGAATCTGTCCAAATGCTACGCTTAACTTATCCGGTCGGAACAGAATCCGGTTTTCACACTCATATTGCACCTTTCCGAACTGTTTATGTGGTTCAGGGAGGAAAACTGGAATTGATTCCAGAAGGTCAAACCAACGGCAAAGTGATCGAAGCAAAAACCGGCACAGCGATGTATTTACCGGCAGCCACACACAACATTCGTAACGCCGGAGAAACTGATATTGTACTGATTGAAACGGAGTTGAAGGAATAATATGAAATGACGAGTTATTCAGCAATAAACTCTGTCATACCTGCGAAGGCAGGTATCTCATTGGTGATTTTGGAATTGTCATTCTAAGCGAGTGAAACGAGGAGAAGAATCTATTAACTATCAGCTAGAATTTAACCATAAACATTTCGACGATGCCCTGCTCTGACGACAAGGATAATTTGAATGTCATCTTTTATTTCTGAAATGACTCTATAATCTCCAACTCTGTAGCGCCATAACTTCCTGAACTTTCCTTTCAGCTCTTTGCCTTTGGAACGAGAATCAATATTATTCTGTTCCATCTCTTCCAGAAAATCTAAAATCTTTGCTGATGCCACATGTCCAAGTTTGGCGATTTCTTTCAGAGCTTTATCAGCTATTATGATTTTCATTCAGTATTTTTCTGGCTTCTTCCAGAGTGAAAGTTTTGCTTTTGCCGAGCTCAATCTCTTCTGCTCTGGACTCAGCAAGATAAATGC
>JAGRJP010000003.1 GCA_020442665.1 Lysobacterales bacterium | reverse complement strand
CATGGCCAATCCTGACCATGAAAAGACTAGCAGGTTAGCTCCACATTATGCTTACGGATGTACAACGTGACAGAATCGCTAAAAGAAATTAACCAACTAATTACCGAATTTTTCCAATCTTTTGACAACCGCCGTGGTTGTATTTGCAGTTTTGACGACTTCAAATCACGGTTCGTGGAAGGTGCTAAAATAGGAAATCGCACATCAGAAGCCTTAAATATTTGGTCGCTGTCTGAATTCTGGACGCCAAGAGAGGAATTACTTTCTGGCGGTGGACTATGCAATTTCCATGAATGGGAAACTAAGTCAAATACATCAATTATCAAAGGTTTGGCATCCCGGGAGTCTTTCTATGAAAAAGATGGTGTTTTTGACAATTCCCCCTATAAAGGTACTGGTGTTAAATTTTTTCAATTAGCACTTACGCCTGATGGTTGGCGTATTAGCCATCTAATTTGGGAAGATTACCAATAAATGTATAACAAACAAAGGCACCCGAAACTGCGGGCAATGGCCTTGAAAAACAGGCCATTAAAGCGCCTGCAATTCGGGTGCTTTGGGCGTTAAACTAAGTATGAAGATAGTCTTGCTGAGATTTCTCCATTCACTTCGTTCAGTCGAAATGACTGAAGTGGTTTAAATTTGAATCAGTGAGCTTCGCACCCTTCTCTCAGTATGACAATTATTCACTAGATTCCTGATCGGAGTCGGGAATGACACAATATCCCCTTTACTCTCACCGAAATATTTTTGAGAATTTGGATTTACGAGGTATTTATGTCTGAGCGAAGCGAGTTCAAATACCTCGCCAAATTTTCGGAAATATTGAGGGAAGCCAACGGCTGAGAGTTCGGGGTGTGTTTTGTGTTACTTTTCGCACAAGCAAAAGTAACGAAAAGAAGGATACTGAAATAACGGCATGACAAGTCATTTGATGAGATACATTCGACTCGTGTAATCCACACACTTCGCTCAGTATGACAGTGTTCTTTCTCCATTCCCTAGAGGGATAGTATTTCAGTACAATAACGCCTTAATTTTTAACTTATCCGGCGAACTAAAATGCTTGTTGATTTGTGCTAAAAACAGTTCGGCGGTTGCGATGGCGTCTTCGAGGGCGTTGTGTGCGTGGTATCTAGGCAGGTTGTAGTGATTTCTTAAATTAAACAGTCTCAATTCGTTTACAACAATGGGTTTGTTGGCTTTTTCACGGATTTTTTTTTCAATCATGAGGGTGTCGAGCATGATTATTGGCAGATGACAGCCGAAAATGGAGTTGCTGATTTGTTGGAGAAATTCGTATTCGATTTTTTTGTAGTGAGCAATGACCACTTTACCGGTTATTTTTTTTAATAAATACTTAAAAAAAATAGTAATCGGAACACCTTGTGAAATCATGTCATCGGTAAGATTGTGAATGCTGACACTTTGTCCTGATAATTGTTTTTTGGTTGAAATTAAATGATGTTCGGCACTCGCCAGTTGTATTTTGTTTTTTGAAATTTCAACCCAACCGGCACTAATGATGTGATCTTTTTTGCTGTCAAGTCCGGTGGTTTCAAAATCCAGTACCAGAAACTCGGTTTCGGATACTGTTTGAGAAGTCTTGGGGAAATCATTGAGCAAATATTGCCGGAATGATTCATCTTTTGTGGTTGCCAGAGCTTTTTTTCTCCATCTTTGATTTTTATCAAACAGGGAGAGCATGATTACATCCGTCCTTGTGTGTAACGATTGGACAGGACATCCTGATAGGTGCGAATAATTTCAAAAGCATCTTTCAGATGCCGCCGTTCCAAAGACGATAATTCCTCAGGTGAGACATGATTATTGGCTTCTTTGCCTTGTTTGATTTGACCGGCTTGATGTTTGAGTCGAATTAAACATAAAAAGTCAAAAGCATCGAGCAAGTCATTTTTGGCTTCTTTACTGATGATTTTACATTCGTGTGCTTGTTTGAGACGTTCCCGAGTGTTGATTTGATTAATTCCTGCATCCAATGCAAATACCCTTGCCATGTCCGTACATGGCATAATGCCACGTTTTTTCATGTTTAAGGATTTATCTTCTTCACCGTGTTTTTCCAGGACAAATCGCCTGAATATTCCCAGCGGAGGAGTGTTTTGTTGTGCATTGGCTGCCATGTAAGTGATAAACAACTTGTTTTTTGTAATCATTTCATGGATTTCATCATGTAAGTCATCCAATAATTTCCGATTGCCATAGATGCAGCGCATATCAAAGAAAATGCTGGAATACATCAAGGCTTTGGGTTTAGGTGTAAAAATCCACTTATGGAAATAACTTTTCCAGACCGAGTAGGGCTGTCGCCATTGGGTGTTTGTAGCCATCACATCGCCCGGACAATAAACGTATCCGCATTGATTCAATCCATCACTAACAAATTGTGCGAGATTTTTAAAATATTCACCATGCTCATTTTCGTTATAGTCATCAGATAAAATAATTCCATTATCCTGGTCGGAATGAACGGTCTGATCATTTCGAGCCAGTGAACCGGCCACGACAAAGGCATAATCCACCGGAGACGGGCCGAATTTTTTCTCCGCCATTTTTAACAATCTTTGCGCTACCGCTCTGCCGACTGAACTTATGGAATAGGAAATATCATGAGCCCGCATTCCGGCATCGACCAATTTACATAAAGTTTGTGGCAGGGTTTTACACAATAGTACCAGTTGGCTGATTTCGGTGGCTTTATGAATTTCGTTAATGGCATAAATCGGATTATAACTTTGGTGATGTATTAAATCTGTCGCTGTTAGAACTCCAAGAAGTTGTTGATTTTCTACAACCGGCAAGTGTCTGATATTGTTACGAGCCATGATTAACATGGCATCCAATCCGGTGTTCTCAGGTGTAACCGAAATTAGATTTTGACTCATTATGGTTGCTACAGGAGTGCCTGAGTCGAGAGTGTTTGCAACGACTTTGGTGCAAAAAACTCTGTCTGTGACAATTCCGACAATTTGATTGTTTTGCATAATAATTGCAGCGGTTTTATTGTCCGAAGACATTCTTATTGCTGTTTCTTGTATGCTTGTCTCAGGCGGGAGTATCAGTATGTCTGTATGCAATAATTCGCGAACGCTGGTGCTGTCGAGAATATTTCTATCATGAGCATGGATCTCATTGATTGCTGATCGTAAGCGTTTATTTTTTTCCTGATGAAAATAACTGAGGAATGCTTTATTTTCCTTCATGAGTTTGAAATACAAATGTCCCGGAATCATGTAAAAAAGCGAATCTTCGACTGCATGAACAAATTTTTTTATTGTTCCGCCACGTTCTAAAGCCCGGTGTCCGAAGAAGTCTTTCTCAGTGAATTTCGCAACTAACCCGTGAGAGTCATCAGTGCGTTCTACGGCTCCTGAACGTATCAGATAAAGATACTCGTTGTTGGTTTCGGGTTTAAAAACTTCTTGAGAACGTCGAAAATAAGATATTTCTATGGATTGAGCCAGTTCTGTCAGTTGAGCTTCTGACAGTTTATCCAACGGATGACATTTTTTTAAAAAGTCATAAATTTCGAGTTTTTCGATTTCCATTAAAAAATAATCTCAGTTTCAATAAAATATGAGGACTCACCGGCTTGAGTAGCCAGCCTGACTTGATTGTAATTTCTTAAATTTTTGTATGTATCAATTTTGAGTTGCCAGTATTTTTTTCCGCCTGTGGTAAAAACTTTAAATTGTTCAAAAGACTGGTTATCAATTGATAATGCAATTGACAATGCAGAAATGTCTGTATTTGAAACAATTGCCAGTTGAACTGTTTCTTTGAGTTCTTTACTGATCAGTTTGAGTTCAAATTCGCCATATCTGAAAACGCATGAAGAAGATAATGGCTTACACTCACCAATTCGGACTAATTGATAAGTACCAGGTTTATTTTTTTTATCGGAATGAATCACTCCGGTGAGAAAATAACCGAGCAATGCCAGCAACGGGGTGATAAAAAATGCAATTTTCAGATGTCTGTTCATAGGTTAATAATTCTACCATAAAAAAAGGGAGTATATAAAATACTCCCAAAAATGCTTTCAGGGGAGAGAAGATTAGAAAGCATATTTTGCAGTGAAGATTAAACGATTGAGTTCGCCGTCAGCTCTGGACTCCAGTTCTCTTTCAGCATACAACCAACCTAAGCCTAAAGTAATTTTGCTAACTGGTGAGAACAGAACATTCGCCTGAATACTTCTGGCGGAGCGAGTGACTCCCAGTCCGGTATAATCGGTATTATTATCAACATTGATTTGCGAGAAAATAAAATTCGAGCGGACTTTTTCATTCCAGAAATGGCGATACGAGATAAAGCCAGCAGTAGAATCAATTGCGCTAAGATTTCCGTCATCATTGATGACAGCACCATTAGCAGTGTTCAGGCCAATATAGCGTCCCATACCACTTCCTGTGCTGAGCATAAATCTCAAATCATCTTTTTCACCAACCATCACTTTACCTGACAAACTCAATCCATAACTCGATGTACTTTCATTGTTTCCAACTTGATCATATTCCAGATTTCTGACGAGAGCGGCTACGGTAAAATGTCCCCAATCAGCTTTATGATTGTATCTGGCTACTAAATCCGGCATTGAGTTATCATCAGAAACAATTCTTCCGCCACCACCATAAGGTGTAATAGTCGTTTCAGGATTTTCTAAAGCGAACTGCCAATTGCCGTTGGTGTATCTAATCATGCTTTGACGTTCAAAAATTGTACTTTCAGAAGCTGCCAAAAAGTCAACAGACTCAGGTAATGCACCAACATTTTGGAATGTACTCCAAGTTTGTCCGAAAAGCCAATCGTTGTATTTAATGAAAGCATGTCTCAGACGAGGATTGTAAGAGTTACTGATTCTTTCATCACCACCGGGTGGTAAAAGGAAATCCATTTCAACAAAAGTACTCAATTTGTCACCACTTTCTAACACATGATCACTTTTAAAATTAATTCTGGATTCTTTAGCACCGAAGTCAAAATCTGTGCTTTCACCATCACCACCGACAGGAATTGTCGCAGGAATATAGAAATCTCTTCCTGCACTTCCGGAAGCTAAATCTCCATCGCTGTAAGAGGAAAAGCTGGCAGTTGTTTTTACGAAACCACCGAAAGCATAAGTGTGTTTTTCAGGGCTTTCTTCCATTTCTTTTTCAGGCTTGGCTGCGACTTCTTTGATAATCACTTCTTTTTCTTTTGGTCTTTCGGCTAATTGTTTTTTGAGCTCTAAGACCATTGATTCCAGCTCATTGATTTTATCTTCGAGTTTTTGATACTCGTCTCCACCAGCCAAAGCATTCTGGCTCACCCCACACAGCATGGAAACGCTGATAGCCAAGACTGATAACTTGTTTTTGATTTTCATTTATAATCTCCAGTGAACAGATTTATTGCTCATTCTAAGGAGATATTTCTTATTTTGCTATTAGCCTTTAGTATAGGTCTTTCGTGCTAAGAATCGGTCGGATAGCCGATGATTTGTAAATCCACTGAAATTTCATCCAATATGAGCGGATCATCAATGGTTGCAGGCATGTTGTAATTCTCACCATCTGCAATACTTCGTATTGTCGATCGTAGAATTTTGCCGGAACGGGTTTTTGGAAGTCTTTTAACCACACAGGCGTTTTTGAAAGCAGCAACCGGACCGATGTCTTTTCTCACCAAAGCGATTAACTCGGATACAAGCTGTTCATTGCTGATGTCAACCTTATCTTTGGTAACAATCAAACCAATCGGAAGTTGTCCCTTGAGTTCACATTTAGCTCCGATTACGGCACATTCGGCTACCGCCGGGTGCGAAGATAAAACTTCTTCCATAGCACCGGTTGAAAGTCTGTGTCCGGCGACATTAATCACATCATCGGTGCGTCCCATAACGTAAATATAACCGTCTTCATCTCTGTAACCGGCATCGCCGGTCAGATAATAGCCGTCAAATGTTGAGAAATACGATTTAATCAAGCGTTCATCATCGTTCCATAATGTTTTTAAAGTTCCCGGAGGGAGTGGCAGTTTTACCACGATGTTGCCCATTTGTCCACTTTCAACAGGGTTACCCTTGCCATCAAGAAAATCGACACTGTAACCCGGCACGGCAACAGTTGGTGAGCCCGATTTAACCGGTAATTTTTCAATTCCCAAACAATTGGCAGCAATTGCCCATCCGGTTTCTGTTTGCCACCAGTGATCAATCACCGGAACTTGCAATTTTTCCTCAGCCCATTGCAAAGTATCCGGATCGCAGCGTTCGCCGGCTAGAAACAATGACTCGAAATGACTCAAATCATATTTTTTAATGAATTCACCATCCTGATCTTGTTTACGAATCGCTCGAAAAGCAGTGGGGGCAGTGAACATTGATTTGACTTTGTGTTCAGAAATTACTCTCCAGAATGCTCCTGCATCAGGAGTTCCAATTGGTTTACCCTCATAAACCAGAGTGGTAGAACCATTTAACAAAGGCCCGTAACAAATGTAAGAGTGTCCGACCACCCAACCGACATCTGATGCTGCCCAGAAAACCTCTCCCGGTTTGATGTTATAAATATTTTCCATGCTCCATTTGAGTGCAACAGCGTGTCCGCCGTTATCTCTGACCACGCCTTTTGGTTTTCCGGTGGTACCGGAAGTGTACAAAATATAAAGTGGATCGGTTGCCTCAACATCAACACAAGCGGTTTCAGTGGAATTTGAGATTGTTTCAGTCCAGTCCAAATCTCTTTCACTCATCATTTCCGCTCTGGCTTGTGGCCGTTGCAAAATCAGACAGTTTTGAGGTTTATGTTCGGCAATTTCTATGGCTTTATCTAACAAAGGCTTGTATTCGATCACTTTGCTGATTTCGATGCCACAAGATGCTGATATAATCAGTTTAGGTTGAGCATCATCAATACGTGTTGCCAGTTCTTTGGCTGCAAATCCGCCAAAGACCACCGAATGAATCGCTCCGATACGTGCACAGGCAAGCATGGACATTATAGCTTCAGGAATCATTGGCATATAAATAATGACTCGGTCACCTTTTTCGATTCCAAGGTCTTTCAAGGTTCCAGCCAGAACAGAAACTTTATTCGTTAGTTTTGAATAGGTGTATGATTTTTTTGTATTCGTGACCGGGCTGTCGTAAATCAATGCCGTTGTTTCGCCAAGACCATTTTTTACATGTCTGTCCAAAGCGTTGTAGCAGGTATTTAATCGACCGCCTTCGAACCAAAGATTAAAAGGGGAATTACTTTGGTTTAATACCTTATTCCAGGGTTTCGACCAATCAATCGCTTCAGCGGCTTTTGACCAAAATTGCTCTTTATTTTCAATAGATTCTCTGTAAACGGATAAATACTTCTGCATGATTTAAACTTAAATTTGTACGAATTCTAACAGACTAGCACAAAGCGATTATAAATCAATTAGACTTTAGCCGTATTTTTGTTGTTAATCTTGTGAAATAAGAATTTCCGGAAAATTTGTTGAATTACTTTCGGGTATTGGATGATTATCATCACCATGAAAAGTGAAAACCGCTGAGTTTTTACTTTTTTGCGTTTTATTATTGCCGGCAGCATGAAAAATAGCTGCATGAAAAAACAATAAATCACCTTGTTTCATTTCGACATTTTGGGCTTTCTCAATCCATTGCATAGATTCAGGCAAATCTTCTCTAAGGAAAAGTCTTTCGTCTAGTAAATCTCTTGGTGTATGCCATTGATGAGATTGTGGAATAACTTGCAAACAACCATTTTCCTTAACTTCATCATCTAAAGGTAGCCACGTGTTGATCAAGTGATTGTTGGCAAAATTCCAGTATCGAGTGTCTTTGTGCCAATGAGTTTCTGAACTGAATCGTGGTTGTTTTGTCATTACGCAATTGTGATGAGATTGCACAAAAAAGATTTTTTCCGATTGAAATAAATCTTTCAAAACTTGTATAACCTTTTGATTATTAATCCAATTTTTGAAAACTTCATCACGCGAATAGGCGAGCTTCAAACGTCTGATAGTGTCACCGCCTTTTTCTTCCACTGTTTTGGGTGAACCCGGATAATTGACCTCTTGCTCCAATTCAAAAGGTGCGATGCGGTTTTTAAGATGTTGTTCTGTAATTTTCTGAATTCGTTGAACGATTGTTTTATCAATAAAATTTCTTTTTATCAGATAACCGTTTTTTTTAAAAAAATCCCATTCAGATTGTGATAATATTTCCAGCTTGTTCAATATATTCATTGGATTAAAGTTGGCGTGAATTATAAGACATTCGCACGATAAATTCTCAATAAATAAATGTTAATATGATTTTCCATGCATGAAAAAATAAAAAAATACCGCTGGTTGATATTTGATGCCGATAACACATTGTTTGATTATAACGAAGCAGAAAAGTGCGCTTTATTGAAAACACTGGATGATTTTGAAATTCAGTATCCGCTTGAGACTATTATTGAGACTTATCATCGAATTAACCACCGACTTTGGATGCAGTTTGAAAAAGGTGAGGTTAAATCACAAAAGGAAATCAAACTCAAACGTACTACACAGCTTCTTGATGCTTTGGATGTAACCAGAGATGTTGAAAAGTTTGCCGAAGATTATTTGTTTAATTTATCTCAAAACGGACAATTGTTAAGAAATGCTATGGAGGTCATTGATAAATTATCGAACAACCACCAAATGGTTATTATGACGAATGGTATGACAGCAGTGCAAAAACCGCGTTTTGCAGCATCTCCAATTACCAAATACTTCAAGCATGTGATTATTTCGGAAGAGATTAAGCACTCAAAGCCATCAAAAGAGATTTTTGATTATGCTTTTGGATTGATGAATTCGCCGGAGAAACCTGAAGTTTTGATGATTGGTGATAATCTCGGCTCGGATATTCAAGGTGGAATTAACTATGGGATTGATACTGTTTGGTTCAACTTGTATCAGCAAAAAGCAAAACACAGCGCCACTTATGAGGTCAAAAACCTGCTGGAGTTTGTTGGCAAAGTTGAATAATTTGACAACATAATTGTTAAACCTTGTACATTGGCTTTATAAAATTTAAAATCCTCAAAAATTTATATTTTTCATTGA